>CALQBR020000039.1 GCA_943328865.2 Sphingobacterium thalpophilum | reverse complement strand
TACGAAATACAACACTTACCCTGTTCTTATTTTTATCACTACATACCTTTGCCCAAGACAGCATCAAAGAAATCAAGAAGGAAGTTAAACTATCCTTTTTAGATTCGATAAAATCGTCTTTTGTACACCACGAAAATGCGTCTTGTGTCGATAGTCTATGGATGAAGGAATTAACCAATCTGGATTTATACCAAGATCTTTCTGTAGATATTAAAAACATCAATATCGATGAAAAAGTAGATTATGAATTGCCAACAGAAGTACTGAAATCCAGGCTTGCAGAAATGGATGCTAAATCTCCGTTTAACATTGAATACAACCAAGGGCTTGAAAACATCATCAAATCATTTTTGAAAAACAGAAAGAGATCCTTTGAGCGTTTGATGGCTATTTCAGAATATTATTTCCCGCTATTTGAAGAAGCGATGGCCCGACAAAATGTGCCTTTGGAGATTAAATATTTAGCAGTTGTTGAATCGGCATTGAATCCAAAAGCAGTTTCACGAGTAGGAGCTACTGGACTTTGGCAGTTTATGTATCAAACTGGAAAACAGTACAATCTAGACATTAATTCTTACGTTGACGAAAGAAGCGATCCTTTGAAAGCGAGTGATGCAGCAGCATTGTATATGTCCAATATGTATAAAATATTCGGGGATTGGGATTTGGTTTTGGCTTCCTATAATTCAGGGCCTGGAAACGTAGCCAAAGCGATTAGACGTTCTGGTGGACAACAAAATTATTGGAATATCAGAAAAAATTTACCGAAAGAAACACAAGGATATGTTCCTGCTTTTTTAGCTACCATGTATATTTATGAATACCATAAAGAACACGGAATTGTTCCTAATCGCGCTATCATCAAGCATTTTGAAACCGATACCATCAAGATAAGACAACAAATTACATTCAAACAGATCTCAGACTTATTGTGTATTCCTGTTTCGCAATTGCAATTGTTGAATCCTTCATACAAAAGAGATGTGGTGCCTTTTATTGCTGGAAAGGACCATTACTTAAGATTGCCTAACGAAAAGGTGGCGATTTATACTTCAAACGAAGATAAAATTTATGCGTATGCACAATACGAATCCAACAAAAGAGAAAGACCTTATCAAACGGCCATTGCGGCTCGACATAGTTTTAGAAAGGATACTGTTACAAATAAAGTGGCTGGAATCAAACACCACAAAGTCAAAAAGGGCGATCATCTAAACGCAATTGCTGAGAAATACGGAGTGACGATGGCTGATATTAGAAAATGGAACCACTTGAAGAATGACAAATTACAAAGAGGGAAACGCTTAAAAATTGTGGCCCCAGAAAACTTATTGGCTGGAGTTAAAACGGAAGATAGAATCGCTACAAATGAGGTGAGTAGTTCAAAAAAAGGCTTGATAGCCTCCGATACAGAGAAAAATGTTAAAGAAGAAAAAGTAGTTTCTTTTGTAAAAACTACTAAAAAATATACTGTAAAAAAAGGAGACAATTTAGGTACTATTGCCAAGAAATATGACGTCGCCGTTGCAGATATCAAATCATGGAATAAACGTAAAAACAACAAATTGGCTTTAGGAGAAACACTAAAAATTAATACTACCGAAAGAATTGTTACTAAAGTTAAAAAGGAAATAAAATCAACGAAACCTATCTCTGAAGATCAAATTGATGCCGTTGTATCTAATGGGCCAAAAGAGCATCAAAATACTACCGAGAATTCAGAAAATGGGTCCTTTTATACGGTTCAAAAAGGGGACAATCTAAATGCCATTGCTAAGAAATTCAATGTGTCCGTTGCTGAAATTAAGGAATGGAATCATTTAGCTGATGTGAATATTCAATTGGAGAGCAAGCTAAAAGTGTCAAAGATGGCTTTAGAAAACGAAGTAGAAGCTACTCCAAAAACAGCTCCAGAATATAAAACACAGCAATATGTGGTGGCTAAAGGAGACAATTTGGTTGCAATTGCAAAAAAATATGCTGTTTCAATAGAGGAAATAAAAACATGGAATGACCTAAAAGAAAACAATATTCTTGTGGGAAGTGCATTGGTGGTTTCTAAAAAAGAAATAAGCACCGAACAATCTAAAAAAGAGGCCCAAATAGCCTCAATTGCTAAGAAAAATCAAGCACTATATTCTGTTCGAAAAGGTGATTCCCTATTTAGTATTGCCAAAAAATATCCTGGTGTAACTATTTCAGACATCAAAAAATGGAATGGAATTAACGGAGAGGAACTTAAACCGGGAATGAAACTGAAAATTAACGGATAATAGAAAAATCTTTACTTAAATTTGGGCTTTACTTCATTAAAATAAAAAAAGATGAATAAAGCCCATTTTTTATTGTTGTCGCTTTCATTTTTATTATTGTCCTGCCAACAGAAAAAAGAATTCGATTCCCTAAAGAATTCGGGGGAGATCAATAGCATCTCGGTGATGATCGACGAGCAATTATGGAACGGCGCAATTGGCGATAGTATCAGAAATAAGTTTGCATCACCTGTAATTGGACTTCCACAAGAGGAACCCCTTTTTACGATTCATCAATATCCGGTAAAATTATTGGAAGGCTATAGAGCCAATAGCCGAAATATCATTGTTGTTAAAAAAGAGGCGAAAAGTTATTTCGGAATTGAAGAAAATAAATTTGCAAATCCACAAAATATCATTCGAATTTCTGGCAAAACAACACAGGAAATCATAGATACCATTCAAAAGTATACCCCTACAATCATTCAGCAAATAAGACAAACCGAAATTCAAGAAAAACAACGCATTATCGATACCGCTTTAACAGATTGCAAACCCATTACCAAAAAATTTAATATTTCCTTGAAAATTCCCAAGGGATACAAATATGTCCTAAAGAAATCAAAATTTTTATGGTTAAAGAGAGAAATAAATAGTGGAAACACCAGTCTTTTAATCTATCAGATACCCATCCACCGTATTGAAGAACATGCTAACAACAGTGTCATCAATAATATCATTAGAATGCGTGATTCTATCGGAAATTTATACCTGCACGGCACCGTTCCTAACTCTAGAATGATGACTGAAGCGGCATACGCCCCTTATTTATTCAATATTAAGATTGATAAAAAACCTACTTATGAAATCAAAGGAACTTGGGAGTTAAAAAATGATTTTATGTCTGGGCCTTTTATCAATTATTGCATTACTGATTCAGTCAATAACAGAATGCTGGTCGTTGAAGGTTTTTGCTATGCCCCTTCAAAAGAAAAAAGAGACCTGATGTTCGAGTTGGAGGCAATTATCAAGTCAATTGCATTTTTAAAAACCAAAAGACATTAGAGGAATGGTCATTAAATGGAAAATAAAGCGTTTTGACGAACTGTCAAATAGCGAACTATATTTAGTGCTTAAATTAAGAAACGAAGTCTTTATTGTGGAGCAAAATTGTGTCTATCAGGACATCGATGGCAAAGATGAGAAAGCATTGCATCTTTTGGGTTTCTACGATGGTGCTATTGTCGCTTATGCTAGAGTTTTTAAATCAGGGGACTACTTCGAAAATGCGGCCATAGGAAGAGTCGTTGTTGCGAAAAAGTATCGGAATAAAAAATGGGGTCATGCTATAATTAGCGGTTCAATTGCAGTCATTCAAGACTATTTTGGAGAAACAAAAATTACCATTTCGGCACAATTGCATTTAAAGAAATTCTACGAACAAAATGATTTTACGCAGACTAGTGAGCCCTATTTGGAAGATGGTATTCCTCATATTGAAATGCGGCGAGATTAAATCGCAGAAATAACGATTTCAACCCTTTTGTTTTCTTGTTCGGCAACTCCTTTCCTAGGGAATTTTCTTCCAAAGCCTTTAAATGACATTCGTTCCTGGTCAATTCCATTTTTTACAAAGTAATTGTAAATGCTTTCCGCTCTAGATTCAGAAAGATTGAATAAGCCTGTGGCATTGTCCTCAGCGTCCCTATAAGAGCTGGAAATACAACATACATGACCGTGGATTTCAAACTTCAAATTGGTATTCTTTTGAAAATAAGTCACAATTTTTTTTAACTCTAATTCGGCTTTTTCTGGATCTTGAAAAACAGTAGCACTTGTTTCGAAAATCAAATTTTCAATAATAATTTGGTGTCCGACTTCTAAAACATCATCAAAGGTTTTGTAACCCAAACGAACGATCGGGGCATTACTTTTAACTATATTGGTTTGGATTTTTTGCTGTTTTTCTAGAATTGTATATTCAATATAAACGTTTGCCTTTCTACTTGCTACCCTTGCCGTTACATCAGGATCAGATGAGACAGCCCCTGAAGCGATTTCTCCCATTCCAACTATTTTTTGTGGACTGAGTTTGTATTGATATTGAAGATAATCTCCTACCGCAGTAGCCCGCTTATTTGACAATATGAAATTAGATGCTGTATTTCCAATATCATCACAAAATCCTTCTATGGTCAAAGCAGTAATTAGAATATCAGGATTTGAAAAAAAAGAAGTTAATTTGTTCACTTCAGTACTAGCGATATTACTACTATTGGAATCAAAAAATATGGAAATTTCTTCTTTTTTGTTTTGTGAGAAACAGACCGTGTGTAATAAAAGTGCGAAGATAAGAATTCGGGACATCGATTATGTTTTGGTAATTACAAGTTCTACTCTTCGATCGTATTCAGAACCTTTACCAAGGGGAACGGTGCTGCCGTAGCCTTTAAATGACATCCGTTTCTTATCGATTTTTTTAAAGAGAAAATATTTATAAACCGTTTCGGCTCTATTTTGTGACAATTGCCTTTTCTTAGTGTCTTTGTCTATGGCGTCAATATAATAAGGAGGTGTACAACAGACGTGGCCCTGTACTTCGAAATGAAGTGTTTTATTTTTATTCAGCAAAAAAGCTAACTTGTCTAATAGGCCTTTAGACTTATAGGTTAAAACACTACTGCCTCTTTCAAAATAGATATTTTCCAAATAAATATGATCGCCAACCACGTGTTTTTTCTGAATTTTAGTAAAAAAACCAGGGATTTGAATTTTAGGCAATGGTTTTAGGTTGATTACCACATCCACACGGCGATTTTTTGAACGCACCTCAGGTAAATTCTCAACCAAATCCTCATCAATTAAAATACGCCCTTTTCCTTCAATTGTGATGATAATTTTATTCCTAATACAGTTTGACGTGAGCTTATCCTTAATTGCATTGGCTCTATTGTTAGACAATTTTAAGTTGTAAGCATCCTTCCCACGATCGTCACAATAGCCAAAAATTTGTATGGATTCAATTCGGGTCGAATCTGTTTTTTGAATGTAATCTACTACTGCGTTGGCCTGTTCCTCATTCAATGTATATTTATCAAATTCAAAATAAACAGATTGTACCACTTCTTCCTGCGCATTGACGAATCCAAAAAACAATAAGGGTAATAATTTAAAAAAACGCATGATTATATTTTTAATAATGTGTTGTATTCTTTTTGATCATTTAAAATTGTTAAAGCTTTTCTAATCTCCGTATTACTTTTGGTATAATATAAATACAACCCTTCCTTATACTGATAACGCTTAATAATTTCCTCCAAAATTAAATTTTTAATTTCTTTTTGGTTTTGATTTAACAAAATTTCTTCACTTTTTTGCAAAGAAAGTAATAATTGCTGGTATTCGACTGCAATAGCGGCATCTATTTTCTCTTTTTTTGCCAATACCAACATATTTTTCAATGCCAATTCAGTATCTGTGTCAAAATTGAATTTTTCTTTTTTCAAAAACTGCTTGAAACTTTCAAAATCTGCATCATCAATTATCGGAATGGTTTTTCCTAAATTAGGATTTTTATAATAATAGTCGGTCACAAAATCAAATATAGCATCATTTCTGACAATAGCTTCTGTAATACTGTTGAGTTTGGTTTCAGTAGTTTCGATATCTGGAAGTATACCGCCCCCATCATAAACGGTTCGCCCTTTTCGCGTTTTAAAAGCGGTGTAATTTTCGGAAGCCGTGCGGATAGCCTTTCCATTTTTGTCTTTGTGTGTGTAATCTAACGCTTGAATACATCTTCCAGAAGGGGTATAATATCTAGAAATAGTAATTTTCAGCTGTGTGCCATAACTCAAATCAATGGGTCTTTGCACTAATCCTTTACCGAAACTACGAGTGCCTACAATAATAGCTCGGTCTAAATCCTGAAGTGCCCCTGCAACAATCTCAGAAGCTGAAGCGCTTTTCCCATCTACAATTACGACAAGTGGAATTTCAGTATCAATAGGCTCTCTAGTAGTTTTGTAAACATTGTTGTGCTTTTCAATTTTAGACTTGGTAGTCACAATTACCTCATTCTTTGGAACAAATAAGTTGCATATCGTCACCGCCTCATTCAAAAGTCCGCCCGGATTTCCTCTTAAGTCCAGGATGATTTTTTCAGCACCTTCTCTTTTAAGTTGTTCCAAAGCTTCTTTGGTTTGTTGTGCTGCTTTATTAGTAAATTGATTTAAAACGATATAGCCTGTTTTGTCATCAATTTTTGCAAAAAAAGGAACTGCTTTTACCTCAACTTCATCTAATACCAATTGAGTCGTATTGGTCTTTCCTTGTCGTTTGAATTTGATATTTATTTTCGCATTTTTCGCACCTTTCAACAATTGTCCAGCATTTTCCTTGAAATCGACCAAATTAATATCTCCAATCTGAATGATTTCATCTCCCGCTTTTAATCCTGCTTTATCTGCAGGACATCCTTTATATGGCTCTTTTACAATGAGTTTGCCTTCTTTTCGGGTAATGATGGCTCCAATTCCTGTATATTCTCCAGTGTTGTTGATTTTGAACTTAACTACATCTTGTTCATTGAAATAGACGGTATAGGGATCCAGTTCAGCCAACATGTTTTTGATGGCAGTATCCATTAAATCACCAGGATTGGTTTCATCTACATAGTTCATGTTCACTGTTTTGAACAGCGTCGTGAAAATTTCTATTTGCTTAGCTATTTCAAAAAAATCGCTTTGAAAACTTGCGCCTATAAAAAGTAACCCTGTGGCTACTAATGGAATGATGTATCTTTTCTTTAAAATTGCAAGCATAATTTAGCTTTAAAAATTATTCAAATAGACATCAAATATAAAGGATACAGAATAATAAACAATGTTTTTTATCATTTCGTTAAGTTTTTAAAACACAGTTAGAAAGGTTTTTATTGCCCGTCCTTAATGGTGGCTAAAAACTTTTCGAAAAGCTGAATGGTTTTGGAGTTAATCTCTTCATAAGACAAGCGGTCTTTACTTTGGTATAAAAACATGAACGCATAAGATTTACCCAACTGGTCTAGCAAAATATTTTTGTTCAGCCTATAGGTTTCTCTCAAGACGCGTTTGAAGTAATTGCGGTCGACGGCTTTCTTAAAATATTTTTTGGATACTGAAACCCCCATTTTTATCGGAACATTTTCGCCAAAATCAGCCGCAACATAAACCAATCGCAATGGATATTTACCAACCGATTTCCCTTCCGAGAAAAGCAAATCAATCGTATTTTTACTTTTTAACTTTTCAGAATTTGGATAGGTTAATTTCATGTTTTATTTGATAGCGTTAGCAAATATACAAACCCATTCCCAATATTACGAGACCCGATGGCATAACCTTTTTTGGGGTTTGCTACAAAAGAACAGATGGTTCTCACAACGCCTTTTGATTAGTGACTTACCTGATCCAATCTTTTTTGAAGCTGACCCATAGAAAGGTCTTTTGCCACAATTATCCCTTCTGGATTGATTAGAAAAACCAAAACATCACAATACATTAAAGATTTTCATTACAAAAATTCGAGGTTAATATGCTGATGAAAGCAAAAGAACGGAATCGATATAAGGGAAATTTGCCTTCTCTATTTCTGTTTTATTTATTACAGTTTAAACGTCATATTAGTAGTTAAGGAATAATTCTCATTGGAGTTATTTAGAAAAATAGGATCTGTGGCGTCATAGATTTTTCCTTCCAAACGAAACTGTAATTTTTCGTTTATTTTAAAATCAAAGTTTGTTGAAACCCCTGAAACTTGAAATCCATTTGGGGAATTGTTTGGGATAATGATTTGGTTTTTATCATTATAGTATTCTCCTCGAAAAGCTATTTTTATTTTATCATTGATGGGATACCGAACAATGAGTATTGGTGAAAACCAAATGCCGTAGTCGGTAGTATTGTAACTATCGCTACCAATGTCAAAACCAGTAATGACCCCTAAGCGGTTCTTGGGTTCGAATTGCAAATAAAAATTATGAAAAGTGCGAATGGATTGGGAATCCCCTTCTTTTTCGGCACCAATAAAATTACTATAATTAAAAATCCAATGATTGTTAAATTGGTAGTTCATTTGCATTCCAATGGATGGTGTTTTTATATGATTAGGCGTTTTTATATGCTGCCAACCATTTAGAACTAAAAAAGCAAGATAAAGGTTTTGCTTTTTGGTGGTATAACTTATTTTTAAACCGGTTTCGTAATAGGGCGAATTTTCAGCTAAAATGCTTCGGGTTAGTGTCCAACAATCCGCGCTAATGGCACTTTCAAAACCAATATGCGACGGCATGATCCCT
>CALQBR020000038.1 GCA_943328865.2 Sphingobacterium thalpophilum | reverse complement strand
GCTGCTGATTGACCGTTTGAAGGCCTATGGTGTTCTATTTGAAAGTATCGAAATCGTTAATCCTAATGCTACTAATAAACTATCTCGAAAAACCTTCGTGGTTTCGGGTGTTTTTCAACAATTCTCTCGTGACGATTTAAAGAAAGCCATTGAGGATAATGGCGGTAAAGTAGGAAGTTCGATTTCTGCCAAAACCGATTATGTGGTAGCTGGCGATAATATGGGTCCTGCAAAACTTGAAAAAGCTGAAAAGCTGAGTATTCCAATTATTTCTGAATCGGATTTTATAAATCTCATAAAAGAAAATTAAATGCAGCATTTAAAATCGAATGCTCTGATGATTAAAAGCATTACCTTTATTTTCTTTGCAGTCACTTTTGTCTTGTTAATTGCTGAAATCAAACACATAGAGTCTTTAATTTGTGTTTTAAGACCCATTCGAGTTCCGTTATTAATGGCACTGTATTTTATTACTTCTACAAAAAGAAACATTATTTATTTTTGGGCGCTTTTTTTTGCGCTCATCAGCGTTATCTTTTTTATTGGTTCCTCTGAAATATACTTATTCTTTGGCTCAATTGCCTATATGGTATACCGTTTTTTAACGATTGTTCTAATTTGGAGAGGTCATGGAAAAGTTCATGTTAAGCCTTTAATGATTGCTATTTTGCCTTTTGTCTTTATTTCCTTTTATTTGTTTTTTTTGATAGGTGAGGAGGAAGCCTCTATAAATTTTTACCCTTTAGTGATTAATGGTCTTTTACTCTCTTTAATGGGCGGACTTGCCTTGTATCATTATATTTTGGAGGATAATAAAAATCCTTGGCTTGTGATAAGTGTTTTATTGTTTGTTGCGCAGTTTTTTATTTTTGTAATTCAGAAGTTTTATTTGTATAATGCCGTTTTTCAGCCTATTACCGCAACGTTGTTTTCTTTTTGCCAATATACATTTTATCGGTATTTAATCAAACAAGAGTCTTTTACAATTGAAATCCAATCTCCTCAGGCATAATCTTGCCATTCGATTTTAAAGGTTTGATGGTAGCAGTTCCATTCAGAATAGATTTCCTCCAAATAAAGCAAACTCCTATTTTTTTTTCAATGTAAATTGTTGAAAATAAATAACTTAAAAATTAAGTACTGAATCTTTTCATTTTTTTTTTGCTCAACTGAATTATTTCGGTAGTTTTGTAGTAAATTTATTCAAATATCTGAATTGAAGTTATGCAATTGGATCAAATAAAGATGAAGATGAAGTACGGAGATTATAACACTCTGGGACAAATTTTAGGAATATCTCCTGATGCGGCAAAGATGCGTTTTAACCGAAAAGATGCGTTAGCGATTGAGGCTATGATTAAAATTATAGAAACTAGGGAAGATTTAATCAGAGAATACCAAGAAGGTAAAAACTAACCTGAGGAGTAGTACTATTTAGAATTCAATTATTTTTTAGCTTGCTTTATTTTTTCTAATTCTTTTTCTAATTTTTGAATCATCTTTTTTTGAAGAGCCAAAATGTATTGGTTTTCGTTGTGTTGGTTTGTTTCTTCTAAAGAAAAATTTCCTTTTCCGAGCTCTTTTTTCATAGAACCTTGTCCTGAAAGTAACCAATTGGCATCTAAATCAGAAAAATAACTGAATAGTTTCAATAAATTATCCTCGCTTAAACCGCTTGAATTGCTAAAAGTACCATCTGAAATCCCAGTTTTTTCGTAAATTTCTCGCATGCTAATATTTTGATTTTTAGCATATAAACGGATTCTCTCTTTTAACTGGCTAAATTTTTTTGCTTTCATTTTGATATGCTGAAAATTCTCAGTAATTTTAATAGGTATACTGCATGACAAATATAATGAATTATTAATCAATGTTACAACATTAGAACAATAAAAATAAAAGAAGTTTAAGTTTTATTATTTTGTGCGATTCATATTGAACTATAGCGAGTTTTTTTTTTAATGGTTCAATTTTAAGTGCTATTGTGTGTTAGATTTTTTAAATGAGATGCCAATGCTATAACTGGTTATTTTTTTGGTTTTAATGTTGCGTAAATAAAATATATGTTCCTTTCAAAGTTGTTAAATAGTCTCAAAAATTCCTTGATTGGTTTTTATTTTGGATTCGCCTTAGTTTATCTTTTATTTGAGTTGTTTTTTGTTCAATCTCACTTTTTAATTTTTAAGTCAATACTTGTATTTGTATTGGTTGTCCTTTATTGGATTACTTCTGAACAAAGAAATCCTTTTTTCTTTCTAACGATGTTATTATCTTTAATGGCATATGTGCTATTTTTCTCGGATAATGGTCGTTTACTATTTGTTGGAATTGCTTTTTTTTTAATTTATAGGTTGATTACAATCATCTATTTTGTTAGGCTAATGAGTCCAATAAAAATAGTACCGATTCTTATCGCGATCAATCCCTTTCTTTTTATTTTCTTTTACTTCTTTTCAATGTCTTACGAAATACCCTATGAGGGATTTTATATTTTGTTGGCCAATAATATTTTGGTTTGTCTTCTTGCCGCACTTTCTTTGTCTTGTTATGTGGTTACTGGTAAGAAAAAAGGATGGTTTTTGTGCTTTGGACTTACCTCTGTTGTACTTTATTTTGTTGAATTTGTTCAAAAGTATTATTTTACGGAGATTTCGCAACCCTTGTTTAGGTTCTTTGAAATTATCCTAAATGTAGTATTGTATTATGCATTCTATAAGTTTGTGATGCGAATGGAACAAACGGATGTTGTAGAACAAATACAGCAATAATTGGTGTTTTTTATTCTTTTTTGTTATTTAAGGCTTGAAATGCTAAATAAAACCTTGTTTTAAGGTTGTTTTTTTTAATAAATGGATGATGTTAATTGGGTTTATTCTGGTTTATCCAATTAGTTTCTTTTGGATTGATTGGGATTTGTTTTTGTTGCTTTTCTGTTAGATTTAAAATCCCCATTTTTTTATAAATCATCTCGCAGTTGCCCCATACTTCATAAGATTTTAGTGATACTCACAGGATAAAATGTTTCACAAAAGGAGATACTTTTTTTGAATTATCCGTTGTTTTGGCACTTATTTAATTAAATTTGTGGCCTAACTAAATGCGATATGATTGTAAGTTATCTAAAGAATTTTATCACCACTAGAATCGTTAAAAAGGGCTTGTCTAATGGAAAATGTATTTCTTCAAAGAATAGCATACAATCTGTTGGTTTGCTTCTTGATGAAGGCGCCTTTTTTGAAAAAAATGCTTTGTTGGAAGAATTAGTTAGGAATGGAATTCAAAAGCACCAGATTAAGGTTTTGATTTTTAAAGATAAAATTAATAAGCATGAGCTTTTTGATGCTCCTTTTTTTTGTTCAAAAGATTTGAGCTGGTCAGCTACTTTTGACAAATTGGAAGTCAATACTTTTCTGGATCAACATTTTGATTTGTTGATTAATTATTATGATGTTGAAAAAACACCCTTATTGGTAGTCTCTAATGCTTCTAATGCTAATTTTAAAGTTGGTTTTTCTTCGGTAGATGAAAGATTGAATCATTTTATGATTAAGGCTTCTGTTGGGGACTATTCTCTTTTTGTGGCGGAATTATTTAAATATCTAAAAATATTAAACAAAATATAATATGCAATCATTAATCGGAACTGGAGTTGCGTTGGTTACTCCATTTAAAAAGGATTTTTCAGTAGATGTTGAGGCGCTAAAAAGAATTGTCAATTTTCAGATTGATAATGGCATTGACTATCTCGTGGTTCTTGGGACAACTGCTGAAACAGCAACCTTGACCCAAGAAGAAAAAGAATTGGTAATTCAAACGATTATTGAAGCAAATAACGGAAGATTGCCATTGGTTCTTGGTGTCGGAAGCAATAATACGCTACAAGTGGTGGAAGAATTACAAACAAGAGATTTTTCTAAATTCACGGCTATTCTTTCGGTTTCGCCTTATTATAATAAACCGACTCAAGAAGGAATTTATCAGCATTTTAAAGCAATTGCCGAAGCATCCCCGATTCCAGTAGTGCTATATAATGTTCCAGGTCGCACAGGAAGTAACATGCTGCCAGCAACGGTTATACGCCTGGCGAATGATTTTAAAAATATTGTAGGTATTAAAGAAGCGGCAGGAGATATCGTACAAGCAATGAAGTTGATCGAAAATAAACCTAAAGATTTCTTAGTGATTTCTGGTGATGACATGATTACTTTGCCAATGGTTTTAGCAGGTGGGAGTGGTGTGATTTCGGTAATTGGAGAAGGTTTTCCAAAACAGTTTTCCCAAATGGTTCGTTTGGGATTGAATAGAAAAGTGGATGAAGCCTTTAAGTTGCATTATCTTTTAGCTTCAAGTATTGATATGATTTTTGAGCAAGGAAATCCTGCTGGGATTAAAGAAATTTTCTGCGCATTAGGATTGTCCGAAAACACAGTGAGATTGCCATTAGTGAATGTCAATGAAGATTTGTCTGACAGAATAAAGCAATTTGTAAATAAACTCAATAATTAGCGAAGTCAAACCCGAGTATTTTTTATGCAAAAAAATATTTTGTAGTAGCTAAATTAATAACTAAATTTGCAGTTGGTTTTTTAAGGTGTAAATTGCCTGTAAATCAACGGAACCAATCAGAATAATGAGAAATATTTTATTTACATTACTAATTGCTGTTTTTTTTTCCTCTTGTAGTGAATATCAAAAAGCATTAAAAACAGAAGATGTTTCGTTTAAATTTAAAATGGCTTCCAACTTGTATGAAAGCGGAAAGTACACCAAAGCCATTCAGCTTTTTGAACAAATAGGGACTTCATACAGGGGAAAACCACAAGCGGAGAAAATGTTTTATATGTATGCCCAGTCTTATTACAAGACAAAGCAATATTATTTGGCAGGTTATCAGTTTGAAAAGTTTGCTTCGGATTATCCTAAAAGTAATAATATAGAAGAAGCTACTTTTTTGGGTGCTAAAAGTTATTCGATGTTGTCCCCAGTGCATAGTTTGGATCAAATCGATACCTATAAAGGAATTGATAAGTTACAAACTTTTATAGATGCCTATCCCAATTCAGAATATTTGCCTGAAGCAAATAGCTTAGTGAAAACATTAAGAGAAAAATTAGAAAAAAAGGCTTTTGAGAATGCCAAAGGATACCATAAAATTTCGGATTTTAAATCGGCTATTATCGCATTAGATAATTTTGTTTCAGATTATCCAGGAACTCCTTTTAAAGAAAAAGCGTTGTTTTATAAATTGGATTCGTCCTACCAATTGGCCATTAATAGTGTGGCTTCAAAAAAGGAAGAACGCTTAAATGCAGCTAAAGCAGCGCATTCCAATTTGATAAAATTCAACGCCAATTCAGAGTACAAATTAAAAGCTGATGTGATGTTAGCTAAAATTGATAAAGATTTACAACAATTTTCCAAATAAATATTAAAGTCATGGATTTAAAAAAGACGAATGCTCCAGTAAATACAATTACTTATAACAAAAGTACGATTGAAGAACCAACTGGGAATGTATATGAAGCGATAACAATTATGGCTAAAAGAGCAAACCAAATTAACTCTGAAATCAAAAAAGAATTGACAGAGAAATTGGAGGAATTTGCAACTTATAACGACAGTTTAGAGGAGGTTTTTGAAAATAAAGAACAAATTGAAGTGTCTAAATTTTACGAAAAATTGCCTAAACCACACGCTCTTGCAGTTCAAGAATGGTTAGATGACAAAATCTACTACAGAGATGCAAACAAATAATTAAGAACATGTCTGTTTTAAGCGGTAAAAAAATAGTACTGGGTATTTCTGGTGGAATAGCCGCATACAAAACAGCTTCATTAGTTCGATTATTCATAAAAGCAGGTGCACATGTCCAAGTGATTATGACACCTGCTTCTAAGGATTTTGTAACGCCGCTTACTCTGGCGACACTTTCTAAAAATCCAGTCTATTCCACTTTTTATAATGAGGAATATGATTCGAATACAGAAGGGGTTTTACCAAATCAAAATCCACAATGGAACAATCACGTTGAGTTAGCACTTTGGGCTGATTTAATGCTTATTGCTCCAGCCACAGCCAATACCTTGTCGAAAATGACAAATGGTATTTGTGACAATCTTTTAATAGCCACTTATTTATCTGCCAAATGTCCTGTTTATTTTGCTCCGGCAATGGATTTGGATATGTACAAGCACTCTTCAACTGTAGCTAGTTTTTCTGCGTTACAGCAATTTGGCAATACCATCATTCCTGCTGAGCGAGGGGAATTGGCAAGCGGACTTTCTGGAGAAGGAAGAATGGCTGAACCCGAAAATATTATCGCCTTCTTAGAAGCTGATTTGGAAAGTAAGTTGCCCTTAAAAGGTAAAAAAATACTAATTACTGCTGGACCTACTTACGAAGCCATTGATCCTGTACGTTTTATTGGCAATCATTCTTCTGGAAAGATGGGTTTCGATTTAGCCAAAAGTGCTGCAAATCTCGGTGCTACTGTAATTTTAATTTCGGGACCTTCTCATTTTGTTTTGGAACATCATTTGGTAACGGTAGTTCGTGTTGTATCAGCCCAAGAAATGTATGATGCTTGTCATACTTATTTTGCCGACGTTCACGTCGCTATTGCTGCTGCTGCAGTTGCGGATTACAAACCCAAAATGGCTTCAAATCAAAAAATTAAAAAAACAGAAACTCATTTTTCTATTGAATTAGAACGAACCCAAGATATTTTAGCTTCTTTAGGAGCGATTAAAAAAGAACAGTTTTTAATTGGGTTTGCTTTAGAAACTGAAAATGAAATTGAAAACGCCAAGTTAAAAATTCAGAAAAAAAACCTAGATTTGATTGTGCTGAATTCATTACAAGACAAGGGAGCTGGTTTTGGAGAAGCTACCAATAAAGTTACTTTTATAGATAATAAATTCAAGGTAGAACCGATGGATTTAAAATCGAAAGAAGCCGTTGCAGATGATATTTTAAATAAAGTAATAGCCCATTATTATGCGTAATATTTTTAGTTTAGTCTTTGTTTTTATTTTTGGTTTTACACAAGCTCAAGAGTTGAATTGTGTGGTTACGGTAAATGCAGATAAAGTTGTAAATGCCAATAATCAAATATTTAAGACGTTAGAGAAATCGCTGAACGATTTTATCAATACAACTGATTGGACAGGTCAAGCCTATAAGCAGAATGAAAAAATTAATTGTTCCATGTTTATTACCGTTTCGGCATTTGATTCCAATCAATTTTCAGCCACCATTCAGGTGCAATCGGCAAGACCTATTTTTAATTCCAGTTATTCTTCTCCAGTTTTGAATTATAATGATAAGGATTTTAATTTTAGTTATGTAGAGTTTCAGAATTTAACCTATAATCCGACAACTTTTGACTCCAATCTGGTTTCTGTATTGGCTTTTTATAGCTATATGATTATTGGAATGGATGCAGATACATTTGCGCCATTAGGCGGAAGTAAATACCTTGAAATGGCTCAGGATGTTTCCAATATTGCGCTTCAGGGTGGTTACAAAGGTTGGAGCCAGGCTGATGGCAATCAAAATCGCTATTTCCTGATTAACGATATGCTTTCTAATACTTTCAAACCTTTTAGAGATGCTTTGTACGAATACCATTATAGTGGTTTGGACTTGATGCATAAAGATTTGAAATTGGCTAAGGATAATATGAAAAAGTCATTAGCGATATTGGGTAAAATTTATCAAATCAGACCCAATGCTTTTTTAACAAGAGTGTTTTTTGATGCCAAATCGGATGAGATAATTTCTGTTTTTTCAGGAGGGCCTTCTATTATGATTGCTGATTTAGTTGATAATCTAAATAAAATTTCTCCTATGAATTCATCTAAATGGGCTAAAATTAAGTATTAGTTTAAAAAAATAATAGTACATCGAAACCCTTAAATAATAAAAATGCTTACGTCACTTTCCATTAATAATTTTGCCTTAATAGAAAAATTAGCGATTGATTTCTCAAGCGGTTTTTCTATCATAACAGGAGAAACGGGCGCTGGAAAATCTATTTTATTAGGGGCGCTAGGATTGGTTTTAGGAAAAAGAGCCGATTTGAGCTCGTTGAAAAATAAAGAAGAAAAGTGTATTATTGAAGCCCATTTTCAGCTATCCAATTATAATTTAGCTGCTTTTTTTGAAGCCAATGACTTGGATTATGAAGTAGAAACCATTATCAGAAGAGAAATTTTACCTTCAGGAAAATCCCGTGCTTTCGTTAATGATAGTCCCGTAAATCTTCAAGAATTGCAAGAATTGGGCTTGTATTTGATTGACATCCATTCCCAACATCAAACTCAGGAATTATCAGAAGAGCAATTTCAATTTCAAATTATTGATGCCATTGCCAATAATCAGGATTTGATTGCTCAATACTCGGCGGTTTTGAATTCCTATAAAAAGGACAAAGCCCAAGTTACTTCTTTGAATGCCAAACTTCAAGCGGTATTAAAAGAACAAGATTACAACACGTTTTTGTTAGAAGAATTGCTTTCAGCACAACTAAAATCGGGTCAACAAGAAGATTTTGAAAGTATTTATGAGCAGTTAAATAATGTAGAATTCATAAAAGAAAACTTGGATAAATCCTTGGCTTTGGCCAATGAAGAACAATATGGTATTCTTCAAAATCTGAAAGAGTTAAAATTAGCGTT
>CALQBR020000037.1 GCA_943328865.2 Sphingobacterium thalpophilum | reverse complement strand
ATGGATTTTGAAACGGTGTATCATTTTGGAAAGCAAGTAGATGTACTTACCTTCGAAATCGAACTCGTTAATATTGAAGCATTAGAAAAATTAGAGCAAGAAGGCATCAAAGTATATCCTTCTCCAAAAACACTAAAACTGATTCAAAACAAAGGGATTCAAAAGGATTTCTATACCCATAATAATATCCCTACGGCCGACTACAAACGATTTTCCAATTTGACTGCTTTGAAAGCGGAAGTCGAAAAAAATCCAATTCAAATGCCATTTGTTTGGAAATGCACCGAATTTGGTTATGATGGAAACGGCGTAAAAATTATTCGAGCCATCGCTGATTTAGATACTTTGCCTAACGTAGAATGTATTGCCGAACAAATGGTTCCTTTTAAAAATGAACTATCAGTTATTGTTGCTCGCAATGCATCGGGGGAAATAAAAACGTATCCCGTAGTGGAAATGGAATTTCATCCTGAAGCCAATCAAGTGGAATATGTGATTTGTCCAGCCAGAATTGACCAGGCCGTGGCGGAAAAAGCCAGAGCCATTGCCCTTACTGTTTCTGAAAAATTCAATCATGTGGGTTTATTGGCAGTCGAAATGTTTCAAACCACCAATGATGACATTTTAGTAAATGAGGTAGCGCCGCGCCCTCACAATTCAGGTCACCATACCATTGAGGCGAGTTTCACTTCCCAGTTTGAGCAACATTTGCGCGCGGTTTTAGATTTACCACTTGGCAATACCGATAGTAAAGTAGCGGGTATTATGGTAAATTTAGTAGGCGAAGAAGGTTTCTCAGGTGATGTGATTTACGAGAATATCGAAAAAATAATGGCTTGGGATGGGGTAACGCCACACATCTATGGCAAAAAGCAAACCCGCCCTTTCCGAAAAATGGGCCATGTAACCATTGCAAACCAAGACCTAAATGAAGCCCGAAGAATTGCCGAGGAGGTAAAAAACACCATTAGGGTGATTAGTAAAAAAAAGGAATAATTAAAAGATTTATTGATTGAAAGATTTTTATCAAATTTTCAATCTTTAAACTTTTCAATCTTTAAATAAACAAAAATGAAAGTAGCCATCATTATGGGAAGCATTTCTGATATGCCAGTCATGCAGGAAGCCATCGATATTTTAAAAGGATTTGATATCGCAACTGAAGTGGATATCGTATCAGCCCACCGCACACCGGAAAAATTATTTGACTTTAGTAAAAATGCACACCTGCGTGGCATTTCAGTGATTATTGCCGGCGCTGGTGGCGCAGCACATTTGCCAGGAATGGTCGCTTCTATGTCACCCCTACCCGTTATTGGAGTTCCAGTAAAATCAAGCAATTCCATCGATGGTTGGGATAGCGTTTTGTCGATATTGCAAATGCCTGGTGGCGTTCCTGTGGCCACGGTAGCTCTAAATGGCGCTAAGAATGCTGGAATTCTTGCTGCACAAATTATTGGAAGTCAAAACAGTAGTATTTTAGATAAAATTGTTTTTTACAAAGAAGAATTGAAGCTTGCCGTAGAAAAAGCTTCCGACAATTTAAAGAAATAAAAAAAGCTCCGTTTTGGAGCTTTTTTTATCTGAAGTTGAAGGTCTAAGCTTAGGTAAACTTAGCAGGACAGTCGTTTAATGAATTAAAACTTATTTTTGACTTGGGGACAAAAAGGGCTTATAAAATCGTTATTTAGAATTCCTTCACAACTTCTACGTTAAAAGTACGCAAAAAACCGACAAAGCGTACACTATTTTGATATTTTTTTAAAAAAATTTAGACAAATCGTTCCAAAAAGCTAAAATCCTACAAGAAAAAGCCGTTGACAGCATTTCTATTAATCCCTATCTTTGTCTATCTTTATTCCTAAAACTGTACTTTCTTAAATAAACACTCATGAGTATACTGACCACAAAATTCAACACCCCATTCGATACCGCTCCTTTTTCTAAGATTAAAAATGAAGATTTCCTTCCTGCTTTTAAGAAAGCAATTGCATTAGCCCAATCAGAAATTGACGCTATTGTAAGAAACCCGATAAATCCCACTTTTGAGAATACCATTGAAGCCCTCGCCTTTAGTGGTCATACGCTGGATCGGATTTCCAGTATTTTTTTTAATTTGAATTCCGCAGAGACCAATGATGAAATTCAAAAAATAGCACAGGAGGTTTCTCCACTATTATCTGAATTTGGAAATGACGTGCGACTGAATCCTGATTTGTTTGCACGAGTAAAAGCCGTTTACGAGCAACGAGAGAAACTATCCCTAAATCCTGAAGAAACGACGCTTTTAGAGAAAAAATACAAGAGCTTTTCAAGAAATGGCGCCAATTTACCCGATGATAAAAAAGCACAATTGCGAGAAATTGACAAAGAACTCTCTAAATTAAGTTTGCAGTTTGGCGAAAATGTATTAGCAGAAACACAAGCTTTTCAATTACATCTGACTAATGAGAACGATTTAGCCGGATTGCCTGAAGGAGCGATTGAAGCAGCACGCGCTTTGGCAAAAAACCAAGAAAAGGAAGGCTGGATTTTCACCCTTGACCACCCTAGTTATTTGCCTTTTGTGACCTATGCCGACAATCGGGAATTGCGAAAAAAAATGAGCCTCGCTTTTGGTGCTAAAGGATTCCAAAACAATGAATTTGACAACCAAAAAATAGTTCTTCAAATTGCGCAATTGCGATTTGAGAGAGCCCAATTATTAGGATATGCCACACACGCCCATTTTGTACTAGAAGAACGAATGGCAGAAAACCCTGAAAAGGTAAAAGCATTTGCTACCGATTTACTAGCCAAAGCCAAACCAGCAGCTACGAAAGAATTTGCGCAACTAACCGCTTTTGCGAAAGCCTTACATGGCATTGACCAACTCGAGAAATGGGATGGGGCGTATTACGCTGAAAAATTAAAACAAGAGCTTTTCGATTTAGATGACGAGATTCTAAAACCCTATTTCCAATTAGAGAAGGTATTAGAAGGTGCTTTTATGGTAGCACAAAAGTTATACGGAATCACTTTTGAAGCAATTTCCGAAATTGACAAATACCATGACGAAGTCAAAACCTATGCGGTAAAAGATGAAGACGATCAATTGGTTGCTATTTTTTACGCTGACTTTTTCCCGAGAAAAGGCAAACGCAATGGTGCTTGGATGACGTCTTTTAAATCCCAATTCATAAAAAAAGGCCACAACGAAAGACCTCATATTTCGATTGTATGCAATTTCACAAAACCCACTGAGACCAAACCTTCATTATTAACTTTTAATGAAGTCACCACATTGTTCCATGAATTTGGCCACGCCTTACATGGTATGTTAGCCAACACCACCTACCCTAGTCTGTCAGGAACAAGCGTGTATTGGGATTTTGTAGAATTACCAAGTCAAATTTTAGAAAATTGGTGTTATGAACCCGAAGCCTTGGCCTTATTTGCTTATCACTACCAAACTGACGAAATGATTCCAATGGCACTCGTGCATAAAATCAAAGAAAGCGCTAGTTTTCAAGAGGGAATGGCTACCATGCGCCAATTGAGTTTCGGACTCTTGGATATGGGTTGGCATGCGCAAGATCCTTCAAATATCAAAGACCTTAAAGCTTTTGAAACCGAACAATTTGCAGCAACCCAATTGTATCCTGACGTAAAAGAAAACGCGATGAGTACTTCCTTTTCTCATATCTTTCAAGGCGGATATTCTTCGGGTTATTATAGCTACAAATGGGCCGAAGTACTCGATGCTGATGCGTTTGAATATTTTCAAGAAAAAGGAATTTTCGACAAAGAAGTTGCTACAAAATTTAAAGAAAACATACTCTCCAAAGGCGGCACCGAACATCCGATGATACTATACAAACGCTTTAGAGGCCATGAACCTAAACCCGATGCGCTTTTAAAGAGAGCAGGATTGGTATAGCAATTAAACCCCAAACAGGATTGTTGGAATCATTTTCGGCAATCCCGTTTTTATAAAAGCTGGGAATTTAAACCAATCGAAAAATACGGATAACCTCCCATTTCCAATGATTAAAATTCGCCACAACCACAACTATTTTTTTTTCTTTTTATTATTTTTGTTCCTTAGTCGAAGTATGATTCTTTTAGTCCTAAAACAGCCCTTATTATGAAAAAGTTATTAGCAATCCTTTTACTATGCCTAATTTCATTGAATTCAGAAGCCCAATCGGGATACGAAATCAAGATTGATTTAAAGCACTGTAAAGACTCTATCGCCTATTTAACCTTTTATCAGTTTGACAAAACATTAATTAAAGACACTTGCAGGAATATTAAAAATGGAAAAATCATCTTTAATGGAAAAGGAAAATTAGAAAAAGGGATTTATTCTTTGGTAAGCCAGCAAAAGAGCATTTATTTTGATTTCATTATTGATGAGACCACTCAAAAATTAGAACTGAAAAGCGATGCGCTCAAGAATTATTTAGAAGACCTCAGGGCCACAAACTCAAAAACCCAAAATGATTTTTTAAATTACATAAAATTCATTAACAAACAAGGGAGTGCATTAGATTCGGTTTATAAAAAATCCAAAAACCTCAGTAAAAAAGATTCTGTTGCATTAATTACTGCAAAGCAAAAAATATTTTATGACCAAGTACTTGCCTACGAAGAAAAATTATATGAAACCAACAAAGGCAATTACATAGGAGATCTCCTTAATTTAAAAATAGAGAAAACCTTAAAAAATGTTCCAAAAGCAGCTAATGGAAGACCCGATAGTTTAATGGTTTATAATTATTACAAAAAACATTATTGGGATAACGTGAATTTTAAAGAGGACGCCATCTGCAGAACACCCGTATTTGCGAATAAACTAAAACGGTATTTTGATTCGGCCATTCTAAAACATCCCGATTCTGTCGCTGTTGAAATAGATCGGATTTTAGATCAAACCACCCAAGGCAGCCTATTGAACAAACTTTTAATTGCGCATTTTACCTACCTGTATGAAACATCAAAAATGATGGGATTTGACAAAGTTTTTGTCCATTTGGCAGATCGGTATTTTAAAACTGGTAAAGCAGACGGCATCTACGACAATTCGGATGTGGTAAAAAATGTAATTGACAGAGCAAACAAAATAAGTCCGCTACTAATTGGAAAAACAGCCCCCGATCTGGCTATGATTAACATTATCGATAGGTCAAAAATAGCTAAAATGGGATTTGAAACCGTCAAAAATAGTGCTGATGCGACCAATATTTTCAACGCTAATTTTCAGGAAATTGAAAAGACATTTACCAAATTACATGCGGTAAAAGCCGATTACACTTTACTTGTTTTTTGGGATGTCGATTGCGGTCATTGTCAGAAAGAAATCCCAATAATCCTAGAGGAATACCATGCTTTACAAAAACAAAATAAAGATATTAAAGTCTTTGCAGTCTACACCGAAAAGGAATATGACAAATACATCAAATACTTAGACGAAAAAAAATTAGATTGGATTAACGTTTACGATGGAACTTATTTCAATAATATTAATTCAAAATATGATATTGTATCTACACCAGTTTTGTATTTATTGGATAAAAACAAAACCATCAAAGCCAAACATTTTAGTGCAACCAACATAAAAGACATTATCAATGCCTTGGAGCATGAAGCTGCTAAAGAAAAGAAATAGCGTTACACCTACAAACTAAGTAGTAATCCTATTACAGGAAGACTTTCTACCCAGAAAGAAGTATAATATTTAGACCGATTGGGATGGGCAAAAAGGGTAAACAAAGCGGCAATAATACTCCATTTTACATTAATTACAAACGACGTCTGGTTAAATTCAACTTTTATAAATTCTAAAAAACAAAATAGAATTAATAATAACAACCCTACTATTTTCGTTCGCTTTACTCCTATTCTTTGAGGAACCGTGCCTAAGGAAATGGCATCTTTTTTTAAATCGATGATTTCAAAAATTAAGATTAAAGCCAAGATCATTAAAAATCTTTGGAAAATACAAATTAATACGACATTTGAAAAAGGTATTCCTAAATTTACTAATGGAAGCAAAAAAGAGATCCCTGTCCAACAAAAGGCAACTAAGTATATTTTGACACCACTCCAATTGCGGAGATTTCTTTTATTGGGAAAAAACGGAATGGCATAAAGCAATAGCAACAACACAAAAGCCATCACATAAATTTGGACAAGAAAAGGCAAGTGCAAAAAACAAAAAAATGCTGCAAGAAAAGACATCAAACTTATGGTATAAATCACTTTTAATGAATGATCAATCGGTTTGTTATTTTGGAGCCAACTTTCATATTTTACAAAATTATACCCTACCATAGTTCCAAAAAAAGAAAAGCCAGTCAACATAAAATCTATTGGTATCGATAGGATTTGATTGGTGATGCAAACCAACGAAAGCATCGCTACAGCAACGTGTATGCTGCTGTTGATATAAAAATCAAATAGTGCTCGAAGAATTCTCATAACTACAAAATTAATCAAACTGTTAACAACAAGTAGATTTGGTTGAAAAAATGCTAAAAATTGCTCCAAAAAAAGGTTTAAATCTGTAAATTAATAATTAATTTTACAAGCTTTAAAATAACAACTTATTTTACCCCAATGAGAACAGATGCTTTTGCTTTAAGACACATAGGCCCGAGAGAGAATGACCTTCAACACATGTTGAAAACTATTGGCGTTACAGATATGGATCGTTTAATCTACGAAACCCTTCCGGACGATATTCGATTGAAAACACCATTGAAATTAGATCCTGCAATGACCGAATATGAATACTTAAATCATATTCAAGAATTAGGAAAGAAAAATAAAGTATTCAAATCATACCTTGGCTTAGGATATCACCCTGCTATCGTTCCAGCCGTTATTCAACGGAATATTTTTGAAAACCCAGGATGGTACACGGCTTACACCCCTTACCAAGCCGAAATTGCGCAAGGGCGTCTAGAAGCCATTTTAAATTTTCAAACAACTGTTATTGAATTAACCGGAATGGAGATTGCCAATGCTTCTTTATTAGACGAAGGAACAGCTGCTGCAGAAGCGATGGCATTATTGTTCGACGTTCGTTCTCGTGATCAAAAGAAAAACAACATCAACAAATTCTTCGTTTCTGAAGAAATTTTACCACAAACGTTATCGGTTTTACAAACACGTTCAGCGCCACTTAACATTGAATTAGTTATTGGTAATCATGAAACATTTGATTTTTCAACTGATTTTTTCGGGGCTATTTTACAATATCCAGGAAAATATGGTCAAGTTTATGAT
This sequence comes from Sphingobacterium thalpophilum, assembly GCA_943328865.2. Taxonomy (GTDB): domain Bacteria; phylum Bacteroidota; class Bacteroidia; order Flavobacteriales; family Flavobacteriaceae; genus Flavobacterium. The sequence goes on along the minus strand of CALQBR020000037.1, from coordinate 1,433 downwards.
TATGCCGGATTCATCTCAAAAGCCGCAGCAAATGAAATAAAAGTAGCGGTTGCAGCTGATATTTTATCTTTAGCAAAATTAACTGCTCCTGGTGAAATAGGCGCAGCTGTAGTTGTAGGTACTTCGCAACGTTTTGGAATTCCAATGGGTTACGGCGGACCTCATGCTGGATTTTTTGCAACGAAAGAAGAATACAAACGTTCAATGCCAGGAAGAATCATTGGCGTTTCTATCGATGTAAACGGAAACCGCGCGTTACGTATGGCGCTAGGAACACGTGAACAACACATCAAACGTGAAAAAGCAACTTCAAATATTTGTACCGCTCAAGTTTTATTGGCTGTTATGGCCGGAATGTATGCGGTGTATCACGGACCTAAAGGTTTAAAATATATTGCTAATAAAGTACATGCTTCTGCAGTTACCACTGCGGATGCTTTAAATAAATTAGGGGTTTATCAAACCAATTCTGCTTTCTTCGATACCATTTTAGTAAAAGCTGAGGCGAATAAAGTTAAAGCTATTGCTGAAAAACACGAAGTAAACTTTTTCTATCCAGATGCTGAAACGATTTCGATTTCTTTTAACGAAACGACTTCGATAAACGATATCAACCAAATCATTGCCATTTTCGCTGAAGCGACGGGGAAAGATGCGGTAAGCGTTAGTCAATTAACCGATGAGTCAATGGTACCTGAAAACTTAGTAAGAAAATCAACTTTTTTACAACATGATGTTTTCAACAATCATCATTCAGAATCACAGTTGATGCGTTATATTAAGAAATTAGAACGCAAAGATTTATCGTTAAATCATTCGATGATTTCTTTGGGTTCTTGTACAATGAAATTAAATGCTGCTGCTGAAATGTTGCCTTTATCTATGGCAAATTGGAACAACATTCACCCTTTTGCTCCAATTGAGCAAGCAGAAGGATACCAAATCATGTTGAAAAAGTTAGAGGTGCAATTGAATGTTATCACTGGTTTCCAAGGGACAACGTTACAACCTAATTCGGGTGCTCAAGGAGAATATGCTGGATTAATGGCTATTCGTGCCTATCATTTATCAAGAGGTGACCACCACAGAAATGTGTGTTTAATTCCGGCTTCTGCCCACGGAACAAATCCGGCTTCTGCTGCTATGGCAGGAATGCAAATCATCGTAACGAAAACCATGGAAAATGGAAATATCGATGTAGAAGATTTAAGAGCAAAAGCCATTGAACATGCTGCTAATTTATCAGCTTTGATGGTAACCTATCCATCAACGCATGGTGTTTTTGAAAGTGCCATTATTGAAATCACGAATATCATCCATGAAAATGGTGGTTTGGTTTATATGGACGGAGCCAACATGAATGCACAAGTAGGATTAACCAATCCAGCTACCATTGGCGCTGATGTTTGCCACTTAAACTTACACAAAACTTT
>CALQBR020000036.1 GCA_943328865.2 Sphingobacterium thalpophilum | reverse complement strand
TCTACTGACCAGACTTACTTATAATGTGCGGCACATTCGTGATTTCAACAAATTGCCGATCCCTTTTTTATGTACAGCTACCAATATCGAAACCGGTAAAGAAGTGGTTTTGAATAATGGATTTTTGTCTCAGGCGATGTTAGCAAGTTCCGCATTTCCTTATTTGTTTTCTCCAGTAGAAATAGATGGTCAATTGCTCGTAGATGGTGGTGTTACCAATAATTATCCGGTCGATGAGGTGCGAAATTTAGGGGCAGATATTATTATTGGGGTAGATGTTCAGGATGATTTAAGGGATAGGGTTGGACTGCAAGATGCTTCGAAAATGCTGGTGCAGATATCGAATCTTCAGATGCAAGATCAGATGAAACAAAAAATAGCCGCCACCGATATCTATATAAAACCCGATATTACAGGATTTGGGTTTTCTTCCTTCAGTGACGGGAGTAACATCATTAAAAAGGGAGAGGAAGCCGTATTCCCAGTATACGAGAAAATTAAGTTATTGGTGGATCAATCGAATCCTTATAGGATTAAAAACAACCCTACCTTTAGTGATACCTTGGAGCTTAAAAATATTTATGTTAATAGTTTAGATAGTTATACTAAGTCGTATGTTTTAGGAAAATTAGGTTTTAGGACTAGAGAGGAAATAAAATTTAGTGACATTAAAATTGGAATAGACAATTTGAGTGCGACACAAAACTTTAGCGCAATTACCTATACGTTAGATAAAAATGGCTCTAAGGAGGATCTTAATATCCATTTGACCGAAAATCAAGTAAAAACTTTTTTGAAATTTGGATTGCATTATGATGGATTATACAAAAGTGGTTTGTTATTTAATGTGACTCAAAAGAAAACATTTTTTAAAAATGATATTGCCTCTTTTGATGTTTTGCTAGGGGATAATTTCAGGACGAATTTTGATTATTATTTAGACAACGGGTTCTATTGGAGTTTTGGTTTTAAATCTAGGTTTAATGGTTTTAATAAAGACATCGCTACAGATTTCAAAGACGGCCTTTTATTGACTCAGTTGAATCTAAAATCCATCAATATTGATTTTACCGATTTTTCAAATCAAGCTTATCTTCAAACGGTTTTTGCTCAAAAATTCCTAATTGGAGCTGGAGTAGAATATAAATTTTTAAAAATCCAATCTAAGACATTACCAGGTTTTAACCCAACGCTAGATAAAAGTGATTATTTAAGTACTTTTGGTTATTTGAAATACGATTCTTTTGACAACAAATATTTCCCTAAAAAAGGCTGGTATTTTTCTAGCGATTTTCAGGCCTATTTGTTTTCTACAGATTACACGAATCAATTCAAACCGTTTTCAATAGCCAAAGCAGATGCCGGATTTGCTCAAACGTTCTATAATAAGGCCACTTTGAAAGTGCAAACCGAAGCAGGTTTAGCTATAGGCAATCAAAGCGTCTCTTTTTTTGATTTTATACTTGGTGGTTATGGCTTTAATACGGTCAATAATATTAGACATTTCTATGGATATGACTTTTTAAGTGTGGCCGCGGATAGCTATATCAAATCCACGTTTACTTTGGACTACGAGCCATTCAAAAAGCACCATTTGAATTTTTCAGCAAATTATGCAAATATTCAAAATCGTCTTTTTAGAACGACCGATTGGATTGCGATTCCAAAATATAGTGGTTACGCCGCGGGCTATGGATTGGAGACTGTTTTTGGCCCTATGGAAGTCAAATATTCTTGGTCACCCGAATTGAGTAAAGGTTTTGTTTGGTTTACTGCGGGTTTTTGGTTTTAATATAAAGGGTTCGTTAAATTTTATTCTTTAAAGTTATTTAAAAATCAATATATTTGAATTCTCAAAACTAAACTGAAAAATATGTCTATTTGGAAAAGAAAACCCCTATCACAATTGTTAAACGAAGCTTCAGAGTCTGAAAAAGGCTTAAAGAGAACGCTAACTGCTTGGTCTTTAGTTGCTTTAGGAATTGGGGCTATTATTGGAGCTGGATTATTTGTTAGAACAGCAACTGCAGCTGCTCAAAACGCAGGTCCATCGGTTACTATTGGATTTATTGTTGCTGCTATTGGTTGTGCCTTGGCAGGATTGTGTTACGCAGAACTATCTTCGTCTATTCCGATTTCAGGAAGCGCCTATACCTATACTTATGCCACCATGGGCGAATTGTTAGCTTGGATTATCGGTTGGGATTTAATTTTGGAATATGCAGTTGGTGCTGCAACGGTAGGAATTGCTTGGAGTGAATACCTCAATAATCTTCTGGTCAACGTCCTGCATATGAAACCGATTCCCTATGCGCTATCCCATTCTCCGTTTCAGGTTTCGGAATTGGGAGAACATGGAATAATAAATTTACCAGCTCTTTTTATAGTAGCAGCCATTAGTTTGCTTTTAATAAGAGGGACGCAAGAATCCGCTTTTGTTAATGGAATTATTGTAGTGACCAAAGTAGCTATTGTGGTGATGATTATCGTTTTTGGCTGGAATTATATCAATCCGACAAATCATACGCCTTATATTCCCGCAGATTCAAATTATGTTGATGATCAAGGTATTTCACATCACTTTGGTGGAATTATGGGAATCCTTGGGGCTGCTGGAACAGTGTTCTTTGCCTTCATCGGTTTTGATGCGGTAAGTACCGCTGCACAAGAAACTAAAAATCCAAAGCGAGATATGCCTATTGGAATTTTGGGTTCTTTGGCTATCTGTACAGTATTGTATATCCTTTTTGCGCATGTTTTAACTGGACTTGAGTCGGTAGAATTTTTTAGAACAAGTGGAAAAGAAGCTTCGGTAGCAACCGCTATTACATCAGCCATGCCAGGATTTGAATGGTTAGGACAGTTTGTTACCATTGCAATTCTAGCTGGTTTTTCTTCGGTAATATTAGTCATGCTATTAGGACAGTCTAGAGTCTTTTATGCCATGGGTAAGGATGGTTTATTGCCAAAAGCTTTCGGTGATTTACACCCAAAATACCAAACGCCTTTTAAAGCAAATCTAGCGATTATGGTTATTGTCGGTCTATTTGCTGCCTTTATCCCCGGAGATATCGTAGGAGATATGACTAGTATAGGTACTTTATTTGCTTTTATCTTGGTTTGTATTTCTGTAATTGTACTTAGAAAAACAGCGCCAGATTTAAAGAGAGAATTTAAAACGCCTTTTGTACCATTAGTTCCTATTCTTGGTGTATTGGTTTGTTTAGCGATGATTTACGGATTAGGCTGGACCAATTGGTTAAGACTTCTGGTTTGGCTTGCTTTAGGCCTTGTTATTTACTTCTTTTATGGTAAGAAAAAAAGTAAGTTGAACAATCCTGAAGAGTAAATCAGTGTAAAAAAAACATATAGAAAAGACATTGAGGTTTGGAATAGTTCTAACTTCATTGTCTTTTTTTATTTTAAATATTTTTTACGATATTTGTCTTTTTAAAGTATAAAAGAGAAATTTTTTAAGAGCCTCTTTTTGATTTAAAAGTCGGACACCTTATTTCTTTTATAAGTTAAATGCAAAATATTAACCCAATTACTTAAAAAATGCCGATATATCATAAATTAGGAAATTTTCCAGAAAAAAGACATACTCAGTTTGAAAAACCTGAAGGTGGTTTTTATTACGAGCAACTTTTTGGGACAGAAGGATTTCATGGACATTCTTCATTGTCTTATCATGTTCATCGTCCGACGCAGGTTAAGGAAATTATAAAATCCTATTCAGTTGAACCAAAAATTGCGATTGGGAAAAATATAAAATCATTGTTGTTAAAAGGATTTGAAGTTAAACCAGCAGACGATTTCCTAGAAAGTCGTAAAGACATGTTGGTGAATAAAGATTGTATCATTGGATTAGCCGCTCCTAAAAAGTCTTTAAGAGACTATTTTTATAAAAATGCCGATGCTGATGAAATGATCTTCATTCACAAAGGGAAAGGAAAGTTGCGAACGATGTTTGGAAACATTCCTTTTGAATATGGTGATTATTTGATCATCCCTCGCGGAATGATTTATCAAATCGATTTTGATACGGAAGATAATCGATTGTTTTATGTAGAATCGTATACACCATTTTATACACCAAAACGTTATAAAAATGAGTCTGGACAACTATTAGAGCATTCTCCGTTTTGTGAGCGCGATTTTATTTTGCCAAATGAATTGGAAACCCATGATGAAAAAGGTGATTTTCTAATCAAAATAAAAAAAGAGGGGATGATGCACGAAGTAGTTTATGCTACCCATCCTTTTGATATTGTCGGTTGGGATGGCTATAATTTCCCTTATGGATTTAGTATTCACAATTTTGAACCAATTACTGGTCGAGTGCATTTACCGCCACCAATCCATCAAACATTCGAGACTTCCACTTTTGTAGTGTGCTCTTTTGTACCAAGGCTTTACGATTACCACCCAAAATCAGTTCCTGCGCCTTACAATCATAGTAATATTGATAGTGATGAGGTATTGTATTATGTAGATGGGGATTTTATGAGTCGAAATAATATTGAACAAGGTCATATTACCTTACATCCAAAAGGAATTCCTCACGGACCTGCACCAGGAGCAATGGAAAGAAGTTTAGGTCATACAGAAACCAAGGAATTGGCGGTGATGGTAGACACTTTCCGTCCTTTAATGGTTACTGAAGCGGCTATGGGAATAGACGATGGGAAATATTATAAATCATGGGTAGAATAAATTAATCCCATTTTATTAAATTAATTTGCATAGAATTATAAATTTCAGTTATTACCATTATTGATTGTAGAACAAACAAAAATAAATTAACATGGCTAAAGAAGTAAAATCAGTTGAATACGGACTAGAAAAAATATTTGAAGGAGCGCAAGATTTTCTTCCATTACTTGGAACAGATTATGTAGAGTTCTACGTAGGAAATGCAAAACAAGCTGCTCATTTTTATAAAACGGCTTTTGGATTCCAATCATTTGCTTATGCAGGATTAGAAACAGGTTTAAAGGACAGAGTGTCTTACGTTTTGAAACAAGACAAAATCCGTTTGGTTTTAACAACGGCTTTAAATAGCGAATCGCCTATTGGAGAGCATGTTAAAAAACATGGAGATGGTGTTAAAGTAGTAGCTTTGTGGGTTGAAGATGCCAGAAGCGCTTATGAAGAAACTATCAAACGCGGCGCGCGTTCTTTTATGGAACCAACTCTTGAGAAAGACGAAAATGGGGAAGTTGTTCGTGCAGGAATTTATACATACGGTGAAACAGTTCATATGTTTGTGGAACGTAAAAACTACAAAGGTGATTTCTTACCAGGATTTAAAGCTTGGGAAAGTGATTACAATCCAACATCAGTTGGGCTAAAATATATTGACCACATGGTTGGAAATGTAGGTTGGAATCAAATGAATGTTTGGGTAAAATGGTACGAAGAGGTTATGGGATTTGTTAATTTCTTAACTTTCGATGACAAACAAATTACAACTGAATACTCTGCTTTGATGAGTAAAGTAATGTCTAACGGTAACGGACGTATTAAATTTCCAATTAACGAACCAGCTGAAGGAAAGAAAAGGTCTCAAATTGAAGAATATTTAGACTTTTACGAAGGTGCAGGGGTGCAACATATCGCTGTGGCTACCGATGATATCATTAAAACAGTTGGTGAATTGAGATCAAGAGGGGTTGAGTTTTTGCCGCCTCCACCACAAGCATATTATGATGAAATTCCAACTAGGCTTGGTGTTCATAGAGACATGATGAAGGAAGATATTGCCGAACTTCAAAAATTATCTATACTTGTTGATGCTGATGAGGAAGGTTATTTGCTACAAATTTTTACTAAACCAATAGAAGATCGTCCAACTTTATTCTTTGAGATTATTCAAAGAATGGGAGCTAAAGGATTTGGTGCTGGAAATTTCAAGGCACTTTTCGAATCAATTGAAAGAGAGCAAGCATTGAGAGGTACTTTATAATAAAATGGGAGTAGTTTCTAAAATTTTTACTTTTGGCCATTAAAAAGCTAAATTTCTTACAAACAATAAGTTAAAGTTTGTTAGTATTATAAATAGCAGTGAATTCTTTAGATATCTTTGCAACTGAAAAAATGAGGAGTGGTTTCCTTGTTTTTATATAAGTTTATCATAATTTATATTTTTGGTTGGTTAATAGCATAAAAACTCAGTCATTATTTGACTGGGTTTTTTTGTTTTAATACATTTGGAACGGAAATTGTATCGTTCATTATAAGTTAAATGATGTTATAATGAATTGTCATTAGTTATGAGGTTGTACGACAAATAAAATTCACGGAATAGCAATGAATTAAAGATTATCCGATTTAGTGAATTGAAGAATTACACCCATTCCTAAGGAAATCAAATACTTATTAATGATGAAAAAAACAATCATTTTTTTATTTTTTCTGGCTCTTTTGGGTTTTGATACCCAAAGTGAACCTGCATATGATGCTGGAGAGTGGTTTAAATTTCGCGTTCATTATGGAATTATTAATGCTGGCTATGCCACTTTGGAGGTAAAAGAAGCCATAATAAAAAACAAAAAAGTTTTTCATGTCATTGGTAAAGGACACACTACAGGAATGTCTCGATTTTTTTTTAGAGTAGAGGATCTTTACGAAAGCTATATTGACAAGGTTACTGGAAATCCATATCAGTTTGTCAGAAAAATAGATGAGGGTGGTTATATAAAAAATCAGGAGGGATTTTTTAACCATATTTCTGATCAGGTTTTGGTAAAAGATTACAAGAGAAATTCAGAGAAAAATTTTTCTATACCCAATAATACCCAAGACATCATGTCTGCGTTTTATTATTTAAGAAACCACCCCAACGTGAATAAATTGAAAATAGGGGAAGCGATAGCTATAGATATGTTTTTTGATGATGAAACTACAAAGTTTAGGTTAAAATTAATAGGTCGAGAAGATATAAACACTAAATTTGGGATTGTGTCTACAATGGTTTTTAGACCTTTAGTGCAATCGGGCAGGATTTTTAAAGAAGAAGAAAGTCTTACTGTTTGGATTTCAGATGATAACAATAAAATACCAATGAGAATCAAAGCTAGTCTTGTTGTTGGATCGATTAAAGCAGATTTGGACGGCTTCAAAGGACTTAAACATTCTTTTAAAACTAAAATACAATAATGAGAAACACCAATATTTCTGAAGAAATACTAGAACAATTAGAACAAAAGTTCCAAAACATAAATCAAAAAACAGAAACCCACCTTGAAGGTTTGCTTTGGGCAAAACCTATTACCTATTGGGATTATATTCAAACAGACGCGCTTTTAAGTCTTCAAACTCAAAGAACAACATTGCCTGATGAAATGGTATTTATCATGTATCATCAAGTCAATGAGCTGCTTTTTAAAATGATTTTATGGGAAATAGATCAGATTTCACATCACAATAAGCTCGAAACTGACTTTTTTGCAGAACGTTTAATGCGGATAAGCCGTTATTTTAATATGCTTACCACCTCCTTTGATATCATGGGTGATGGGATGGAAGTGGAGCAATACATGAAATTCCGAAATACATTAACCCCTGCTAGTGGTTTCCAAAGTGCACAATACCGAATGATTGAATTTGCTTCTACTGATTTAATTAATCTTATTGACCACCGATTTAGAGCGACCATCGATAGAAACACTCCTTACGAGCATGCCTTTGAACATTTGTATTGGCAAGCCGCTGGTAAAGATTATAAAACAGGAGAGAAATCATTTTTGATTTTGGAATTCGAAAGAAAATACAAAGCCACTTTCCTAACCCACATGGAAGAATTCAATACCATCAATATTTGGCAGAAATTCAAACAATTGCCAGAAATCGATCAAAAAAATCCAGATTTGATTAAGGCGATGCGTCATTACGATCATACTGTTAATGTTACTTGGGTAATGGGGCATCTTAATGCTGCTAGAAAGTATATCGAAAGCGGGCAGGGTAATGGGGAAGCAACCGGGGGAAGTGATTGGAAAAAATACATGCACCCAAAATACCAAAGAAGAATCTTTTTCCCAGAATTATGGACCGCTGAAGAATTGAAGAATTGGGGGGAAGAAAAATAGTTCAATTGCATTAAAATATAAAGTTTGAAAAGAATATTATTATTCCTATTACTTCCTCTTGCTCTAGTATCGTGTAACCAATCAGAGAAAAAAGTTAATGTTGTTAAATCGATTCCTATCGTTGTGGATTTTGGATTTACACTTAATAATTTTGATGTGATTCATGATACCATTGTCGAAGGGGATACTTTCGGAAGCATTATTCAAAAGCAAAACCTTGGTAATAATCAGGTTCACGAAATTGTAGCTAAAATTAAAGACACTTTTGATGTCAGGATATTAAGAAAAGGGAAACCTTATGCGCTCCTTAGATCTAAAGACAAATCAAAGAAACTTCAGGTTTTTGTCTATCAACCAGATCGATTGACTTATTATGTGGTTGACTTTAGGGATTCTACTAGTGCTTATAAGAAAACAAGGCCGCTAAACCTAAAAAGAAGAACTATCGCAGGGGCATTAAACGGATCATTGTCAGAAACACTCGAGAACCAAAATGTGAATGGCGCCTTGGCAAATAAGATTTCCACTGTTTACGCTTGGTCAATCGACTTTTTTAAGCTACAAAAAGGAGATAAATTTGCGATAACTTTTACAGAAAGATACATTAATGATACTATTTACGATGGG
>CALQBR020000035.1 GCA_943328865.2 Sphingobacterium thalpophilum | reverse complement strand
GGTACCATAACTGACCTTGAGAAACCGTCAATGGACAATCAAAATTATTGGTATATAAACCTCCCGTACCCAATCCTTGGGGCATCGTATTGTGCTGCAAAAATGTCCATTGCGCAATAGCATTGAGTCCGATATTACTCTCTAAAGCAGAGGTAATCCACCAACCAATTTGATGCTTTTCCGCCAAGATAATCCACTCTGTTGTCCCTCTAAAACCACCGATAAAACTAGGCTTCAAAATAAGGTATTGTGGCTTTACTTTTAACAGTAAGGCTTCTTTTTCTTCGACCGAAAACACTCCAATTAACTCTTCGTCTAATGCAATTGAAATAGGGGTAGTTTTACATAGCTCTGACATACTGTCAGTCTGATTTTTTTGAATTGGCTGTTCTATACTATGTATCTTAAATCCAGCTAATTGTTTTATTTTATCTAAAGCCATACTTACATCAAAAGCACCATTAGCATCCACCCGTATTTCAATTTTTTCAGGAGTAAAATGTTGCCGAACAAAGTGTAATAATTGCAATTCAGAATCAAAATCTAGGGCTCCAATTTTGAGTTTTATACAGCGGAATCCTTCTGCTAATTTCTCCTCGATTTGACGCTTCATAAAATCAGCTTCGCCCATCCAAACCAATCCATTTATCGGAATGGATTTTTCCCCTTTAGTAAAGTCAGAAGGAAACAACATAAAGGGCGTTTCGCTCACTAAGGATTGAAAGGCCATCTCTACACCAAACTGTATTGATGGAAATTCAATTAACGCCTCCCAAAGTAAGTCTTTCCCAAGATGAATATTGTCACAAGTCCATCGCAATTTTTCTTCATAATCTGGTCGGTCATCAATACTCAAAGTTCTTAACAGACCACACTCTCCTATTCCTTTTTTACCGTCTTTTTCAAGAATAATAAACCAGGTTTCTTTTTCTGTCAGAATACCTCTAGAGGTTCCTGAAGGACGTTTGAAATAAAGGAGGTGTTTTTGGTAGGTCGCTTTCAATTGGAAGGTAATTTTTAGAAGTAATTAAGTCGAAAGTTTAAAAGTCGTAAAGTAAAAATTCTGAGAAAAGCTTTCGGTATTTTAAAACCATATCGTTGCTTTATTTGTTAGATTTTCAAAATACAACATCAAACTAAGTAAGTCGAAAGTTTTAAAGTCGTAAAGTAAAAAGTCTAAAAATCGTTATGGGTATTTTAAAATCAGAATATTGAGTTGTTTTGTGATGGTTTTAAAATGCGACATCAAACAGTATTCATTACTTATATTCATTACTTAAGCGTTTTTTTTTTATAAAAAATAGAATGTCTTAATCTAGGATTCGTAATACTTTTTTAAAATCATCTGAAGACAATCCTGCTTTTTGAAATGCCTCGAAGTCTAATTTTATTTTTTCTTTCCAACTCAGACTATCGGTCACATTTTGCAATTCGTATTTTTTATAAATCGATTTGGCTTCTTTATAGTTATCACTGAGCAAATAGGCGTGCGCTAGATTCAATTTAAGAAGCAATTCAGAATCATCTAACATTTCTCCTGTTTTTAGAAATTTAATCGCTTTATCGTACTGTTTGGTATAAATGTAATACGTTCCAATGGCATCATAATCATATACCGTTGCTTTTCCAGAATTGATTAGCGGAATTAGAGTCGTTATTGCCTCCCCATATTTGCCTTTTTTGGCCCAATTGGAAGCTTCAATTCTTTTGTTGTCGTTAAGACTAATTTCAGCACCACTTTCAATTAAACAAGTATTATCGTGCGTTTTAAATGTTTTGGCTTTTTCAATAGCCATCAACTGTTGAAATTCCTGAAACTTGAATTCTTTTTGCAATTTATCCAGCATACAAATACAATATTCATCTGCACTTTGGAGTTTTTTAGCTGCTTCAGTACTTTTACATTGGCCGAGAACCGTTTTGCGGTTTTGAAGATTCCAACCCCTACTGAGCTTAACATCTACCCAAGGCACAATCTCAAGTATGATCTTTTGATTCATAATCCAATTCTGGCTTTCAAAACCAAACCACAGGTTTGTAGTATTGGATTGTATACAAGTTGATTTGTCTACAGAAAGTGTTTTGGCATCTTTATTTACTGGATTGTTTTGGTACAAGCAGGCTTTATCCGTTTTTCCATTTTCTTTGTAGGCTAAAGCCAATGCATTGGAGGTAAAAGCGGCGTATTTGCAACGATCATCTCCCGATACTTTTGACAGCAAAAAAACCGCACCTGCCGAACCCTGACTGATTCCTGTTGGATCTGGAATGGCTTTTAGCAAGGAGATCAAACTATTGGCCAATTGTTGGTTTTGATCTAAAACAGTGATTCGATAGACAATCTCCGTGGTTCCAACCGGTAAATCTTCCGATTTTACGATAATCCTATCCCTAGCACTGGCAACAATCTCTTTGACCGTCGAACGATCTTTGTCCCAATAACCATCTTGTTGCGCAAAAGAATTGGCGCTAAAAAACAACAGTATCAACGATATAAAAAAATGCTTTTTTTTCATTTAGATTTCTAAAATAGGTTCTGAAAGTAGTATTAAGAATACTATTATTTGTTATTTTTTTGCATTTCAAATTTAATCGGTCGATTGCCATTAATTAGCCATACTTAGATTAAGCTTACACTAAAAATAACTTCTAGAAAATTACAACTCGATGCTACTGCCAATTTCTAACAACATCAAATCTTTTCCTTCGTTAAAAAATTTCTTAATGGCTTGCTCATGATTGATTTCGATATAACCAAAAGTATCGTAATGATACCCTAAAACTTTATCACAATCAACAAAATCAGAAGCAATGATTGCGTCTTCTACATCCATTGTGAAATTACTTCCAATAGGCAAAATAGCTAAATCTAGCTTGGTACGCATGGGAATAAGCTTCATATCCATTGTTAATGCCGTATCGCCAGCAATGTAAATGTTCTTATGTTCACCTTCAATGACAAAACCACCTGGATTTCCTCCATAACTTCCATCAGGAAAAGAACTAGAATGAACGGCATTGACATATTTTACAGTTCCAAAATCAAAATTCCAGCTACCACCATGATTCATGGGATGCGATTTAAATCCTTTTTTGCTGTAATAACCTGCTATTTCAGCATTAGAAACGATAACTGCATTGGTTCGGTTCGCTATGACTTCTACATCGAGAATATGGTCTTGATGGGCGTGAGTGATTAAAATAAAATCTGCTTTCAATTCATCAATCGCAATATGACCTGCATAGGGATTTCCAGAAATAAATGGATCCACTATAATATGCTTACCACTAACTTCAATCCCGAGAGTTGCGTGACCATAATAAGTAATTTTCATATTTCAATTTTTGAATTAAAAGTTAACAACAATATCTGAGAACAAATAAATTAACCCTTGAGCTAATAATACCGATAACAAAAAAGTTTGAATTGCTAATTTTTTTAGTTCTGGATCTAGATTTTTAGGCTCAGAATTTCTATAAACTCTAATTAGATGTCTGGTTAATGGAATATAAGTTAAAACAAAAAAATATTGATCGAAATTAAAACTTTCGTCAGTTCTAAAATCATTGATAAGAGCAAAAGACAACATCAAAATCATTGCTAAAACAACAAGAACATAATGGTATTTTTTAGCGTTTTCTCCGCCTATTTTAACTACAATTGTATTTTTACCCGCTTTTTTGTCAGACCATTCATCGCGCATATTATTGAGATTTAAAACCCCTACGCTAAGCAACCCTATCGCTGAAGAAGGCAACAATAACAAACAATTAAACTCTTTAGCAAACATAAAATACGAACCAAAAGTACTGACCAATCCAAAAAAAACAAAAACAAAAACATCACCATAACCTTTATAACCATATGCGCCTTTACCTACTGTATATCTTATAGCTGATGCGATGGACATCATTCCTAAAGCTAAAAACAATATGGAATAATAAAAATATTTAAAATGAAATGCATTGTAAATCAAAGAGATTGCTGACAAAAAAGTTAAAACAGCAGTAATAACAATAGCCCTTTTCATTTGCTTAGGAGAAATAACACCACTTTGAATGGCTCTTTTGGGCCCAATTCGATCCTCATTATCTGTCCCTTTTATACCATCTCCATAATCATTTGCAAAATTTGAAAGTATTTGCAAGCCTATCGTGGTCAATAACAATAATGAAAACACAGACCAACTAAATACTTGTGTTGGTGTTAGTACCTCTTCTGTAGCAACCGACAGCGCATAGAAACTACCGACTATTATTCCTGACACCGAAAGAGGTAATGTTCTTAATCGTGCCGCTTCAATCCAATGTTTCATCTTAATTATTGATTCGTTAACTTAAAAAAATATTTTACATCCAATTGCTATCCGTGATTTCCATTTGATACAACCAACGATTAACATATTGCTTAATTTGCGAATAATTACCCAATTGAAATGCGATAATTCCTCCTGCAGTATGAATCTTTATTGAACCAATATCTGCCTTTTTATGCCAAAACAACTGTGATGTTGTGATGGCCTGAATTTTATTTGGGGTTATCATTTCGGTATCAATGTCCCAAGCTCCACTTTGTTTGATGATAAAATCATCATTAACAAACAAACGGTAATTATAGAAACCAAAACAAACCACCAACGCAACCAATAAAACATAAAAAGGGGTTACGATAGTATATTCTAAAATTTCGGGCACTACAAAATTTCCAATCGCAAAAAATAAAATTAAAGGTACTACTATTGACAGAAATATCGAAAAAACTAACTTACGAAAATTTGGCTTTAGCGCTACTCCTTTTTCAGGTACTTTTAGAAACAATAATTTCAGAATTTCGTCTCGCTCTTGTTCGTTACAACCTGGAATTTCAAGCATCGCTTTTTGCTCTTGATTTTCTCCACTGGTGGCTTGTTTAATTTTAAGCTCCAAAATGTTCATTTTCTTTTGAAAATAATTTCTGGTAATGGTAATAATTTGAACTTTTTCAGGTTTGACAATGGTATTTTTAAGATTTAGTAAACCATATGAAAGCAATAAAGAACCATTTTGACGCGTTATTGTAAAATCAAAATACTTAACAATTACGCGGATTAGGTTAATAAGTAATACAACTATAAAAATAGCAGTTACCATCAAAATAACAATCACAAAAAGAAACTCATAGGCCAATCCCTTGTTAAGATAAGCGTCCATTTTATTTTCATCAAAATCAGATTGTGTTATAAAATTCTTTGCGTTGTCGTATACAGTCAAAATGAAACCGACTATCAAACCAAGACTTCTGATATAATTGGAAGTAATCCCCACCTTCAACAGACTTACAAAACTGATTTGCATAAAAGTTTGATTTACACAATTTGAATCTATATCCGCTTGGAGATCTGCTTCAGAAACTGATTTGTTTATTTCGTTATCTAATAAACGGGTCTTTAAAGCTAAGGCCAATTGTTGAGAAACCGCTTTAATCTTCCCTTCTTTTTTAGCGCTTCCTGCAGTATCGACCTCTAATTCATAAACCCCAATAATTCTTTGAATCAAATTCTGATTGATGTTAACCTGTTGGATTTTATGGAGCTGCACTACGGTCTTTGATTTATTAAAGATTCCTTGGCTAATTATAAATTCCTCCTGAACTGAATCCAAATAAAAAGTGAAATTTCGATATTTTAAATATGCCATTAAAGCAATACCTAGCAAGAATGCTGCTATTGCTAAATAAATATAACCTTTATCTATTTCGTCAAACTTCAGAATAAAAAAAATAAAAATAGCCCAAAAGACACGTATATAGAGCTGTAAAGCATCAAAAAAAAGCACCAGAATACCAATGGAAGATTGGCGTTGTGGCTCATTAAAATTAAATTCCATTACAGTTGTTTTTGTATTTTACCCATCAATAATTGCTTGATGTTTTCTGCCTCCTCTTTTCTTATTCCAGGAACCTCAATATCACTTGACCTGCCACCAGCAGTAAATATTTGAATGGTAGCCAATCCAAAATACCTAGCAATTAATCCTTCATGTAAAGCAACGTGTTGCACTCTATTATAAGGAATTATAGTCGTATTTGTTGCAATAATTCCATTTCTAAAAAGAACATCATGGTTTCTAAAGGCAAATCCTTTTTTAAGAAAACCAATACGCAAGAAGACCACAACGAGTACTATTAAAAAAATGAAACCAAGCGCCATTGGGATTTGAAATTCGGCTAGTTCAACATTATAAAAAAAAGCAAGTCCCATTCCAATTGCTGAAATTAAAACCAAAAGGACTAGGTTGATCAACAATACTTTCCAATAATTGGGATGTAAGGCAGTAAAATGTACTTCTTCGAATTTCGGAAGTTGGGCAGTATCTATGATTTCGTTTGAGAATATTTCCATTGATGGATTTTAGTTTGGACTAACAGTTTAAAAAGATGAAATAAATAAATGAATCTCCAAATGCTTTATGGCAACCACTTATTCTCACCAAAATTTGGTTTTCTTTTTTCTAGGAAAGCATTTCTACCTTCTTTGGCTTCTTCCGTCATGTAGGCCAATCGCGTGGCTTCACCAGCAAAAACTTGTTGCCCTACCATTCCATCGTCTGTTAAATTCATAGCGAATTTTAGCATTTTGATAGAGGTTGGCGATTTTTGTAAAATTTCCTGTGCCCATTCAAAAGCAGTATCTTCTAAAGCTTCATGAGGAATTACCGCATTGACCATTCCCATATCCATCGCCTCTTGCGCCGAATAATTTCTTCCCAAAAAGAAAATTTCACGGGCTTTTTTCTGTCCGACCATTTTTGCCAAATAAGCTGATCCATAACCCCCATCAAAACTGGTCACATCGGCATCCGTTTGTTTGAAAATTGCATGTTCTTTACTGGCTAAAGTCAAATCACAAACCACGTGAAGGCTGTGTCCACCTCCAACTGCCCAACCTGGAACCACTGCAATCACTACTTTTGGCATAAAGCGAATGAGGCGCTGTACTTCCAAAATATTCAAACGATGTTGGCCGTCTTCTCCTACATATCCTTGATGACCGCGAGCGTTTTGATCACCACCACTACAAAAAGACCAAATACCATCTTTAGTGGATGGCCCTTCGGCAGAAAGCAAAACCACACCTATAGAAGTGTCCTCTTGCGCATCATAAAACGCTTGGTACAATTCAGAAGTGGTTTTTGGACGGAATGCATTTCTCACATTAGGTCGATTAAAAGCGATACGGGCTACCCCGTTGCATTTTTTATAGGTTATATCTTCAAACTCTTTTACCGTTTTCCAATTTATAGCACTCATGTTTTTATTATTTTTGCGTAAAAATAAACCATTTTTAGATTTTTAAGATCAACAAAAACATAAAAAAAATGAAAACCTTCTTTTCTTCCAAAAACATGTTTACTGTTGTTTTTTTATGGTTAACTATAGCCTTGTTAATAATACTTCTTTTCTTGAAAACAAAAGAAAAGGAACCTTTAATATACCTTATTGATGGCATTCTAATACTTGTAATCGGATTACTGCTTTGGATTTTATTAGACACCAAATATGTAATTATCGAGAATCAATTGCGTTACTATTCAGGTCCGTTTCGTGGTAAAATAGCAATCGATAAAATCCGAAAAATCACAGTCCATTCGGGTTGGTATGTTCCTGTAAACATGAAACCCGCATTAGATACTAAAGGGTTAATTATTTTTTACAATCAATTTGATGATCTCTATATCTCTCCGAAGCATCAAAAGGAATTTTTAACTTTATTAAAAAAACACAATCCAGCAATAGAAATTAGCTGAAGGTTTACCCTATTTTAACTGAAGTCATCGTCAAAGTGCCACCAACGGCTTTATCGTAAAAAAAATTACTTCGTCTTGATCATCTTATAAAGCAAGGAAATACAACAAAGGGTAATAATGATCACGGGTTGGAATTGCCAATTGGGCTGTGGCATTTAGTTTTTTTATAATCAATCATCGATGTTTAATCCCGATTACTGATTTTTTCTTTAAAAATGGTAATCATTTCGATGGTCCAATCAAAATAATATTGAGGAGGTATATTATATCTGTTATTAAAATAAATTATTTGTAAGAAAAAAAACGATTATAAAAGGTAGATTCCGTCTTCTTTTATTTCAATCAGTTTGTCTTTATACAAAGCTCCAATGGCTTTTTTAAAGGTTTTTTTGCTCATTTTCAAGACCGTTTTAATGTCTTCGGGATGGCTGTTGTCATTTAAACGCAAGAAACCACGACTCGCTCTAAGTTCGTCCATAATTTTCTGAGCGTTTGGTTCAATACTTTGATAACCTTGTATTTGAAGGGAAACATCTATTTTATGGTCTGGCCGAATTGTCTTGATATAACCGCGCAAACGATCTCCTGTTCGAATGGCATCATCATACACTTCGTCTTTATACAATAAACCTTTGTGCTTTTCATTAATGATGACATTGATTCCTAATTCTGTAATATGAGAAACGATCAAATCTACTTCTTCTCCTTTTTCAACTGTCAGGGTATCATTTTTCAAAAACTGATTGGTTTTGCTAGAAGCTACCAATCGCTTGGTTTTTTCATCCATATACAGATAAACCAAATAGCGCTTTCCTTTTTCCATTGGACGGGCCTGCTCTTTAAAAGGAACTAGAATGTCTTTTTCCATTCCCCAATCCATAAAAGCTCCTATTTGATTGACATAATTCACACGCAATAGTGCAAATTCGTTCAATAAAATATAGGGTTCAAGAGTGGTC
>CALQBR020000034.1 GCA_943328865.2 Sphingobacterium thalpophilum | reverse complement strand
GTTGTTAAAACAAGTAATAAAGCGATTGCCAAAAAAAATGTTCCAAAAAAAAATGTTACCAAGAAAGTAGTCCTTCAGAAAAATACAGTTGATCAAAAAAGTAAAGTAACAAAATCCAATCCTACTATACAGGATTCTAAATCACTTGAAAATAACGAACAAAGCACCCAGGTGCTCGAGGCGACTACTCGTGTTAAAGTGACTACCGAGATGGTATTGGCATACATTGATCAATATAAGGATGTAGCCAAGAATAATATGTCTCAATATGGAATACCTTCTAGTATTATTCTAGCACAGGGAATTTTAGAATCTGGTGCAGGTACAGGTTCCTTGAGTGTGACTGCTAATAATCATTTTGGTATAAAGTGTCATAAAGAATGGACGGGACCTAGTGTGAGACATGATGATGATGCCGAGCAGGAATGTTTTCGAAAATATGAACAACCTAAAGAGTCTTACCAAGATCATTCACTTTTCTTAACAAGTAGACCTTGGTATGCTAGTTTGTTTGAATTGCAGAAAGATGATTATCAGTCATGGGCCAAAGGTTTGAAAGAAGCGGGTTATGCAACTGATCCAGAATATCCTACCAAATTAATTGCAATTATTGAACGCTACCAACTCAATCAGTACGATGCGGAAGTTTTAGGGAAGAAATATACCCCAATTGCAGTGAATGAAAATGTTGTTGTTAGTTCTGGAGGGTATCAGGTAGCCAAAGGAGATACCTTATATTCTATTTCTAAAAAATTTAACCTTACCGTTGAGGAGTTAAAAAGTAAAAACAATATTTCTGATAACAATCTTTCACTAGGTCAAACCCTTCGGGTGGACTGATTTTTTGTTGCAAATCCATAAAAAATAAATCCCAAATGCTATACCAAAGAAGTAGCCAGCTGTTTGCTGAAGCTGAAAAAGTGATTCCCGGTGGCGTAAATTCCCCAGTAAGAGCCTTCAAATCGGTTGGAGGAACTCCAATTTTTGTAAAAAGTGCTCAGGGTGCTTATTTATACGATGAGGATGGTAATCGATTAATTGACTATATTAATTCTTGGGGACCGATGATTCTCGGACATGCGTTTCCTCCTGTAGTTGATGCAGTTATTGAAAAGGCAAAACTGGGAACTTCTTTTGGAATGCCGACTGCCTTAGAAACTGAAATTGCCGCTTTGGCTGTAGCAATGGTTCCTAATATAGATAAAATTCGTTTTGTAAATTCAGGTACTGAGGCCTGTATGAGTGCCATTCGCTTAGCGCGTGGATTTACCCAAAAAGATAAAATTATCAAATTTGCAGGGTGTTACCATGGTCATTCTGATTCTTTTTTGATTCAAGCGGGAAGTGGAGCGATTACTTTTGGTTCTCCTAATAGTCCTGGTGTAACTGCCGGGACGGCCAAAGATACTTTGTTGGCCCATTACAATGATTTAGAAAATGTTTCCAATTTAATTCAAGCTAATAAAAATGAAATTGCTGCCATTATCGTCGAGCCAGTGGCTGGAAATATGGGTTGTATTCCACCTCAAAAAGGATTTTTAGAAGGCTTGCGAAAATTATGTGACGATAATAACATATTGTTAATCTTTGATGAGGTAATGACTGGATTCCGTTTGGCAAGGGGAGGTGTTCAGGAATTATTTAAGGTTAATGCCGATATTGTTACTTTTGGAAAAGTAATTGGTGGTGGCTTACCTGTTGGTGCTTTTGCGGCAAGGGAAGCGATTATGAATTATTTAGCGCCTATTGGCCCAGTATATCAGGCGGGTACGCTTTCTGGAAATCCTTTAGCAATGGCTGCCGGATTAGCAATGTTAAAAGCTTTGAATGCTGATGATGCTGTTTTTCAGCGATTAGAAGAAAAAACGGTTTACTTAGAAAATGGAATTAGAAGTGCTTTAGCGGCTAATGATGTCGTTTTTACAATTAATAGAGTAGGATCTATGATATCGGTTCATTTTTCAGAAACTCCTGTGGTTGACTTTCAAAGTGCAGGCAAAGGTGATAATGATATTTTTAGAAAATTCTTTCATGGATTGTTACAAGAGGGGATTTATATTGCTCCGTCGGCTTATGAAACTTGGTTTATTACGGACGCCTTGACTTATGATGATTTAGACTTTACCATTTCTGCCGTTGATAAAGTAGCGAAAATATTATAAAAGTAGCGGTTGATTTACTATACGGCCCCTAAAAAGTTAGATACTTTTTGGGGGCATTTTTATGAAGAAAATATAAAAGGAGTATTCTGTTTTGGATTAAAAACACAACAGAGGTAAAGCGATAAGACAAATAGAACGATAGGATTTTATGATTAATCGGTTAATTGATATTTAATGCGGCTTTTTGATTCTTTAAATCATTAAATCTTCAACAAATGAATTAGCTTTGTGGTATATAATATTGGTATGTTAGAAAAAGAAAATATTAAATTTGAGAAAACTGTAATTGTAGGTATTGTTACTCAAAAGCAAGACGAGGAAAAGCTTACAGAATATCTTGATGAGTTGGAGTTTTTAACTTTTACCGCGGGGGGGGAAGTAATCAAGAGATTTTCTCAAAAGATGGAACGTCCCAATCCGAAAACTTTTCTCGGTACTGGAAAAATGGAGGAGATTAATCTTTATGTAAAAGAAAACGACATATCTACCGTTATTTTTGACGATGAATTGTCGCCTTCCCAACAAAAAAACATCTCCAAAATATTAGATTGCAAAGTGTTAGATCGCACCCATCTTATTCTTGATATTTTCGCGCAAAGAGCAGAAACTTCTTATGCCAGAACGCAAGTAGAATTGGCGCAATGTCAATATTTATTACCTCGTTTAGCAGGTATGTGGACGCACTTGGAGCGTCAAAAGGGAGGAATCGGAATGCGTGGTCCTGGAGAAACTGAGATTGAGACCGATAGGCGAATTGTTCGCGATAGGATTGCGTTGTTGAAAGATAAAATAAAAACCATTGATAAACAAATGGGCGTTCAACGTGGCAATCGCGGGGCAATGGTTCGTGTGGCTTTGGTAGGTTATACCAATGTAGGTAAATCTACATTGATGAATGCTATAGGAAAGAGCGATGTTTTTGTTGAAAATAAATTATTTGCTACCTTAGATACAACTGTTCGAAAAGTGGTTATTAAAAACTTACCTTTTTTACTCTCGGATACCGTTGGTTTTATTCGAAAATTACCAACTCAATTGGTAGATTCTTTTAAGAGTACTTTGGACGAAGTTCGCGAAGCGGATTTGTTATTGCATGTGGTTGATATATCTCATCCTGATTTTGAAAATCATATTGAATCCGTTAATCAAACTTTGGTGGATATTAAAAGTAGCGACAAGCCTGTGATTATGGTTTTTAATAAGATTGATGCATATAAACATCTTACCATCGATGAGGATGATTTAATAACTGAAAAAACCAAGCGGCATTATACGCTTGAGGAATGGAAATCTACTTGGATGAATAATGTAGGAGAAAAAAACGCCCTGTTTATTTCGGCTACTAATAAAGAAAATTTCGAAGAACTCAGGGAGCGTTTGTATGAAGCAGTTAGAGAAATTCATATTACTAGATTTCCGTACAATAAATTTTTATATCCAGATTATAAGGATGCCATCGAAAAAGACGACGAACAAGAATGAATGACAACAAAAAACCTTTAGAGTAATCTAAAGGTTTTTTGTTAGATGCCTTTGGAAGGCTATATATATCAGTTTTTTAGTTTTCGTTGAGGTACTCAGGATTTTCTTCCAGATGTTTTCTTTGTTTTTTTGGACCATTTTTTTTGGCTTCTTTCAAGGTCTCCCATTTTTTTAGCTGCTCTGGAGTAAGAATTTTTTTTAGTTTTTCTTTGGTCTCTATTTGCTCATCTAAAAACTCATTTTTTCTTTCAAAATGTTCCTCTGCGTTTCGTTTGGCATGAGCCTCTTTCTTTTCTTTTCTTGCTGCGATTCGCGCTTCTCTCTTCGCGCTTTGTTCGGAGATGATGCTACTCATCTCTTTTTGTTGAGAAGCATTTAAATCCAATTCAAGCGTCATTTTTTTAAGGAGTAATTGGTTTTTTTGCGCTGGAGTAAATTGCTCCATTTGGTCTCTGTGTTTTTTTTCTTTGCTTTCTTGAGCGAAACCAGCAAATCCTAAAAGGATTACTATGATTAATAGTGCTTTTTTCATATTTTTTGAATTTAAAGTGATTTTATAGTAAGACTTTATTTTTTGAAGAAGGTTTAATTCTTGCTGTCGAAAAGTAAAGGATTATTTCACTTTTAATATTTGTCAAAAAAGTGTTTTTCAACATCAAATGATGATTTTACTCCAACTTCATCATACTCTTCTAGCAACCATTTTTCGGCATAGTCTCTTCCTTTTTGTTTGAGTTCTAATAAAAAATCCCAAGAGGTATTCATTTTGCTAGAGTGCTTTAAATGACCTAAAGATTCATGAGCTGAAATAGAATGTACAAAAATTTCTCTTGGTGTTTTTTCGCCATCCAATTTAATTCCTTTTCTAGCTAATTCATTGCGGAAATGAATGAGTTTCATTTCGTTAATCAAGCTGCTGTTGAACGAAATTTCAGTTATACGATCTTGAATGTCACGAGCTGTTTTGGGTACTTCATCAATGTTAATGGAGTTGATTTTTATTAATAACAAATCGCTGATATTGGTATTTTCAATCAAAGGATATAAAGGAGGATTTCCTACATAACCACCATCCCAATAAAACTCGCCATCTATTTCAATAGCTTGAAAAAGATAAGGCAAACAGGCGGAGGCTAATACCGCATCAACCGACATTTCTTCGTTAGAAAAAATTCGGGGTCTATTGGTTTTGATATTGGTAGCACAAACAAAAAGTTTTTTCTTATTGTATTTTCTTAATTCTTCAAAATCTACCAAATCGTTAAGAATCTGACGCAATGGATTAATATTGGCCGGATTCATTTGATAAGGGGATAAAAACTGAGAAAACGCAGTGAAAATTTGATAACCAGGGGAATTATAGAGATCTCCATTAGAGAAAAAAGAATCCATGAAAGAGGGTTTGAATAAGTTGTTTCCTGAAAAGGCAATTTGTCGCCATAACTTATCTAATAATTCTTTGGCTTTTTCTTTTCCTCCAATGTGAAGTCCATAAGCAGTTACTACCGCATTTACAGCACCAGCACTTGTTCCGCAAAGACCGTCAGCGACTAATTCGTCAACTTCTAATAATCGATCTAAAACGCCCCAAGTGAATGCTCCATGCGCTCCACCACCTTGTAGTGCAACACCAACGTGTTTTATTTTTTTTGTCATTTTTTTATTGAGCGGTCCAGCCTCCGTCTACCGGTAGTGCTATTCCTGTGATTAGATTTGCGTTATTTGAAGCTAGAAAAACAGCTAAAGCACCTAATGCTTCAACAGAAACAAATTCTTTTATGGCATGTTTTTCAAGCATTATTTTTGAAATTACTTCTTGTTCTGAAATACCATGGGCACGAGCCTGTTCTACAATTTGTTTTTCAACTAAAGGCGTTTTGACATATCCAGGGCATATTGCATTTACGGTGATACCAAAAGGCGCACCTTCTAAACTCAGAACCTTAGTAAGTCCAACTACTCCATGCTTCGCTGCAACATAGGCTGATTTGTATTCAGAGGCTACCAATCCGTGTGCTGAGGCAATGTTGATTATTCTACCAAATTTTCTGACTTTCATGCCTTCCCAAACAGCTTTAGAGGCATGAAAAACAGCATTTAAATTGATGTCCATAATCGCATTCCATTTTTCCGCTGGGAAATTTTCTATCGGCGATACATATTGTATTCCAGCATTGTTAATCAAAACATCAATAGCGCCGAAATCTTTTTCGATAGCCGATATCATGGTTTCTATTTGTTTGGCGTCTTGTAAGTGGGCATCATAGAATTTGGTTGGAATCTTAAATTCTTCCGCTATTTTCTTGGCTATAATTTCTCCATCAGCTTCTAAGCCATTAAAAGCAATGGCATATCCCATTTTAGCAAATTCCTTGGCTATTCCTAAACCAATGCCGCTGGTACTACCTGTGATTACTACTGTTTTCATTTTTTTTAATGCTTTTTAATTCTTAAATTTTGATTTTTCCTTTATAGTTTTAATTCCTTTTTCAAAGATAACTTCTTGATAATATATTATTTGCGTAATCATTTTTATGTATGTTGTTTAGGGGCTAGTTTGTTGTCAAGCCAAAAGCAACAGTAGTAAATTACGAATTTGCAAAGATATGAATATGTGAACAAACAATTGGCACAGCCTCAATGTTTAACGTATGGCCTGCATTTTGGACTGCAATGAATGTGCTTCCCGGTATTGCCTCTGCTACTGCTTTGCCCATATAAATCGGAAATAAGGTGTCTAATGCACCATGAATGACTAGAGTAGGGCAGGTTATTTTTTGTAATTCCTCTCTGTAGTCTTTCCTTGCGGATGTTGCTGCCATTAATTTTTGTAATGCTTTGGCTTCGACCACATCTTTTCGGGTTTGTTTTAAAACTTCTATTGGAATTAGGGGATTTTCAAAATAGGAGTCACTCAAAACAAAAGGAAGCATTACATCGAGCATTAAAGAATAACCGCCTGTTTCTAAAGCGCGACTCCAGGAGTTTTCTATGGCTTCGTAATAAGGGGTTTTGTGAGCAAAGGTTGATAGTAGTGCTAATTTGCTAATTCTATCGGGGAATAAAAGTGAAAAATGTTGTCCTACTAAACTCCCATAAGATAATCCAATAAGGATAACACTGTTGACTTCCAAACAATCGAGTACAGAAAGCACATCATGGGCGTGGGTATCAAAATCACGGACTTCACCTTCTTTGTCAGATTGTCCTTGGAATATGAAATCCATCAGAATGATTTTATACTCGTCTTTAAAATGAGGTGTAACCAATCCCCATGAAATGGTTGATTGGGATAAACCATTTAAAAAAAGAAGTGTTTTTTTGGAAGCTAGATTGCCAGTAACTTCAAAAAAAATGTTTTTTTGATCTCTTGTTTTACAATGCATTTTATTGAATGGCTGCTGTGTTCATAATGAGTGCTTCACCTTCAATTACTTTTTTTCCTTCGGAATTTTGTATGGAGGTACTTATTAAAGCCCGATTTTTTTCTCTGAATATTTCTTTTACTTCAAAGACCGCTTCGTAATTTTCTTCTACGTACATCGGTTTTAAAAAAGTTAAAGATTGTGATAAATAAATGGTGCCTTTACCTGGAAATAAGGTTCCGAATACCCTTGAGAAAACGGCACCCCCTAACATTCCATGCATGATAGGTTTTTTGAACAGGGTAGTGGCTGCAAATTCAGCATCTAAATGAACGGGATTGTTGTCACCTGTTACCGCTGCGAAGGCATTAATCTCGTCTTGTGAAAAGACAAAAGGATGAATATAACGTTGTCCTAAAATTAACATAATAACAAATCTTTATTTTTTTGAACAAGATAGTAATTATTTGTATTTAATTTGTAATTTAGAGGAAAAGTTTTGTTATAGATTTCTTAAATAGCGAAAATCATGAACGATTTAAAAAACACAAAATTGGTTCTTGTAACCGGAGGTTCAAGAGGTATAGGGGCATCAATTGCACTAGAAATGGGTACCATGGAGTATTTTGTGGTGGTCAATTACAATCATAGTAAAGTGCATGCGGATGAGATTGTTGGTCAAATCATTTCAAATGGCGGAAATGCAATAGCGATGCAAGCCAATATTGCTAATCCAGAAGAATGTAGGCAATTGTTTGATGAGATTAAAGAGCGATTCGGAACGGTTGCTGTTTTGGTAAATAACGCGGGAATTACCCGTGATCGGTCTTTTCGGAAGATGAGTATGGAAGAATGGAATGAGGTGATTCAAACCAATTTATCGAGCGCTTTTAATACTTGTCAGTTGGCCATACCTGATATGATTGAAAATAAATTCGGAAGAATTATTAATATAAGTTCAGTAATTGGGCAAACTGGGGGTTTCGGACAAACCAATTATGCGGCAGCCAAAGCGGGTTTGATAGGGTTTAGTAAATCCTTGGCCCTCGAGACAGCAAAGTATGGAGTGACGGTTAATAATATTTGCCCTGGATTTATTGGAACTGAAATGGTAGCGGCTATGCCTTCAGAGGTTTTGGATAGTATTAAAGCTAAAATCCCGATGAACCGACTTGGAAATCCCTCGGAAATTGCTAAGGGAGTTCGGTTTTTAGCAGAATCCTCATACGTTACTGGGCAATGTATTAATATAAATGGTGGACTATATATGTAGTTCAAATATTTGGACTGTTTGTTTATTTCTATTAAGAAATTGCAAAAATGTAAAGATGGCTATATTAGATTAGTAGCTGTTTATTTACAAAAATAAGTTCAATGTTACCATTTTGTAAAATATAAGGCTAAAATTTAATTTTTTTAATAATTAATTTTTTCGGTATTATTTAAATACCTATTTTTGAACCATATAACAATAAATAAATTTATGAAAATGAACAGTACAAAGGAGATTTTAGAAACGGTTGTTGATACACAAAAAAAAGCAATCAATTCATTTATGGAAACGGCAAACAAGTTTCAAGATGCTTTTAAAAGCGGAAACGGATTTGAAAAAACGACAGAGATCTATAATGATTGGTTGAAAAATCAAATGGCTGAATTTAAAGATATTACTACTGAAGCGAAAGAGGAGTCAGAAAATTTGTTTAAAACATCTAAAGATAAAGCGGAAGAGTTTTATAAGAATATTTATCAAAATCAATTGGATGCTATAAAAAAATC
>CALQBR020000033.1 GCA_943328865.2 Sphingobacterium thalpophilum | reverse complement strand
TTGTATTAGCGCTATTATAGGGAACGGCAAGTAGTTAAGGAAAGTTACCTTGTAAAAAAGTATTGATAACGGATAACTTCCTATATACCCTATCTCATGACCAATATCATAAACAATAATTTTTGTATCACTAAAGAATTTGTCAGGTAAAATAAAATAGGCTAAAAAAGATACAACTAAATTTAGACCAAACAAAAGTAAAAAAGTGGCTAGATTCGTTCTTATCTTAATTCCCATAATTCCTTTTTTAAATAATCGTTTAATATTTTAAAATCCATTTAATCAAACTAAATAGCATCAAATTTAACGATAGTGTCTATCAAATTTTCTTTGACTTTCAGAATATTAAAATCATCATCATAATACCCTTTAAAAGTATTATAGCAAGCAATATAGAACTTTTCATAATCAATTTCTATAATCTGTTTCTCTATGTTGTCGGCCATTAATTGAATGGTATCTGAGTGTTTTAATTTTATTTCAAAATTCTCAAGTTTCAAATTTTCTTCAAATGATTGTATGACATCTGTATAAATAGGTATTAATCCGACAGATAAATACGAATTCATTTTGGTTGGAGTTGAGACGTTATTAATAACATCATTTTCTCTTAAAAGGAAACCATATTTAAACTTACTCAACTCAGCGTCCAAATCCTCTAACGAAACATAATAAACTGCTACATTTCTCAACCCATATTTACTTATGATTTCATTGGCTTCATTAATTTCTTTTGTTAAAATCGTTAATGAAACACCTGCCATTCTGTTTTCAATTTCTTGATACAGCGCAATCGTCTTTTCAAAACATTGCCAACTAAACAAACTCCCCGCATAAACGAAACTATTGTCTTTTTTAATTTCTTTATTAAAAAAAGAACGATTTAGATTTTTATTATAACAAGGAATAATGCAGCAGTTTTTAGATTTATAATTGTATTTTTTTGCATAATGCAATCTCATTTGGTTTGAAACAAAAAAATTAAAATAACTTAGTCTCAAAGTGATATTCTCGAATAATGAAAACAGAAACGATATTATTTTAGCTTTAATGGAGTAATTATTAATCATTAAATACTCCTCAGGTCCAACCCCTTGGAACCACATTATAACTCTATTAGACCTTTTATTAAATAAGGCACTTAGAAAATCTCTAACTCTAATTGTTAAAATATAATCTGTTTTATTATAATGGAAATCTAAATTATTAAATATTTCAACTTTGAAATTTTCCTGAGTAAATGCTTTCGAAATTAAATCGACATAATAAATTGTCGCATCATTTAATGATTTCTCAGGTAAGTAAAATATAATTCTCAAAATAGTATATTTTATAACGTTAGTTTTAAGAATGCTGCAATTCTTTTACAAGATTCACCATCACCATAAGGATTATAGGCTTGAGACATTTTTTCATAAAGATCAATATTATTCAATAATTCTACTGTTGCATTAATGATTCCCTCACAATTTGTTCCAACTAGTTTAACCGTGCCCGCTTTAACGGCTTCAGGTCGTTCGGTGGTATCTCTCATTACAAGTACTGGTTTTCCCAATGAAGGTGCTTCTTCTTGAACGCCTCCCGAATCAGTAATAATTAAATAGGACTTTTTCATCATCCAAACAAAGGTGGAATAATCTAGCGGTGAAATTAGATGAATATTTTTGTTTTCCGAAAGTAATCGCTCTACTGGTTCCTTAATATTAGGGTTTAAATGTACTGGATACACCACCTCAACATCATCCTGTCTGGCAATCTCTAGTAAGGCGCTACAAATATTCTCGATACCGTCTCCAAAATTTTCTCTTCGATGACCTGTGACTAAAATCACTCTCTTGTTAAAATCTATTAGATTAGAAAGTTCCTTTATTTTATCATTCGTATAATTTATCTCTATTTTATTTACAGTCCATAAAAGCGCATCAATAACTGTATTGCCAGTTACAAGTATAGAATCCGAAGGTGTTTTTTCTTGAACTAGATTGTTTTTAGAGTTCTCTGTGGGTGCAAAATGGAAATCAGCTAATCTCCCTGTAATCTGTCTATTCATTTCCTCTGGAAAAGGGGAATATTTATTATATGTTCTTAATCCAGCTTCTATATGCCCCACTTTAATTCCTTTGTTGAAACCAGCCCATGCACATACACTAGAGGTAGTAGTATCTCCATGAACTAGAATTAAATCCGGATTAAAATCATCGATTACTTCATCCATTTTAATGAAAATTCTGCCGCTCAATGCATTTAATGTCTGATTAGGACTCATGATATCTAAATCATAATTTGGTTTTAGTTCGAAAAAATCCAAAACTTGATCTAACATTTGCCTGTGTTGTGCTGTTACACAAACCGACACTTCAAATCCAGCGCTTCTTAATTCATGTACTAAAACGCACATTTTTATAGCTTCTGGTCTTGTGCCAAAACAAACGAGAATTTTTGTCATTTAAATAATTTTAAATTAATGTAAAAATATTATAATTCTATCTTTCTTATAAATTATAATTGCGGTAGTTACGATCCAGAAAATAGAACATCCCGTAAATGCTATTGCCGCCCCTAACATTCCATAAATTGGAACCAATACAATATTTAAGATAAGATCTATGAGTACTGCAACTATTAATATATATTGATAAAGGGCTTGCCTTCCTGTCATATTTAAGTAAATAGATGTTGAACCAAAAGCAGCAGTAATTCCTTGCCCTACCATCAATAAGATCAATGC
Source organism: Sphingobacterium thalpophilum (assembly GCA_943328865.2). GTDB lineage: Bacteria > Bacteroidota > Bacteroidia > Flavobacteriales > Flavobacteriaceae > Flavobacterium. The sequence goes on along the minus strand of CALQBR020000033.1, from coordinate 6,080 downwards.
AGATGAAGCTTCCTCATAACCTTCACCAAAGAAATTTAAAATTGTTTTTGAAAAAAGACATATTAATACCACAAGTGGAAAGCAAATAAAAAAGATTAATCTAGTACTGCTTTTTATAGTTTTCCTTAATTCAATTGTATTTTGACTTGAAAAATATTCAGCAATCTTTGTAGAAACATTTATGTTTACTGAAATTATTATCATCGATAAAATAGTAATAATTTTCATAGAAGTTGAGTAATAGGCAACCGCTTCATTTCCATAATACTTTTTTATAAAGAAAATATCAAAGCTCATTATTAAAAAAAATGCCATTCCACTAATTGCCATTGGGTATGATTTAACAATTAATTCTTTGTAAGATATACTGTTCAAATCTGTGGCTTTGACATCTAACCTATTAAAATCAAAAAGAATCATGAAAAATGAAACAATTGACAAAAGAATAAATCCTATTAAAAAAGAATCCACCAAATATTCCTGTTGGTGATTGTGGAGCAAATAAATAGCGCCAATAATAACCGACAAATATTTAAATGTGTTTCTAAACAATTCTGCTGTGTACACTCTATCTAATGCTCTAAATGTTTCCGTATTAAGAATGGTAATACAGTAGAAGAATAAAATCGCAGTAGATTTAATTAATAACAAATAAATAAAGTTATCATTAAAGAAATGGTTAATTATTTTTTCTCCTGTTAGAAAAACAACTAAAATAGGAATCATTGAGGTAAAGAAAATAATTGTTACTTTCTTTAAATAAATCTTTTTCAATTCACCACTATTCCCTTGCCCCTTAATTATTCCTGCAAAATATAGAATCGATTGTTCTGTCCCCAACAAACACAAACTCCCAACAACAAGAAGAAAAGTTCTTATAAAGTCGTATTGCCCAACAATTGCAGGACTGTAATTGTGAGTTAAAAAAAGCGTAAACCCAAAGAGCGTTATTACACCAATTACTCTTAAAATCATCGTATTGATACTCTGAAGTATAAAAGTATTTGCCCTTAATTTCTCAACAATAGCGCATGCATCCTGAAACATTCTATTAACGATAGTTTTCATCATTTAATCTCATTCCCTGTAAATAATCCTCCGTCATATTCTTTTCCTGGCATCGTATTCCAATCCCATAAAACCTGATTTATTTTTACCCTATTTTTATATTTTGGATTATTTTTTTTGAAATTATTGATGGCATTTTCATCAGCTGGAAACTTAAATTTTCCATCTTTAACTAACATTTCCATACCACTACTATCTATGACCAATCTATTATTGTACAGTTTAAATAGCTCTTCATATGATAAATTTTTATTTTCAGGTATTTCTATATACTCTAATACTTCATTTCCCGAAAACAACCCTCCATCATATTCCTTTCCGGGCATGGTACTCCAATCCCATAAAATCTGATTTATTTTTACTACTTTTTTGCATTTTGGATTGTGCTTTTTTAAACTAATAACCGCATTTCCATCTGCAGGAAACTTAAATTTTCGGTCTTGTACTAACAACTCCATCCCATTTCTATCTATTACCAATCTATTGTTGTAAAGATTAAATAGCTCTTCATAAGATAAATACTCTTTATTAGGTATTTCTACTACTTCTACCTGTTCTGTTCCATTAAATAATCCCCCGTCGTATTTTTTCCCTGGCATGGTGTTCCAATCCCAAATTTTATAATCCAAATTAACCTCTTTTTTAAATTTTGGATTTGTCTTTTTATATTTTATTACGGCATTAGGATTCGCGGGAAATTTAAATTTGTTGTTTCTCACTAAAAGCATTACCCCATTCTTATCAATAATTATAAAATTATTATACTTCCTAAAAATCTCTTCATAAAAAGAATCTCCATTAATATGGTCTTTTAATTTGAATTTCTCTATCTCTTGAACTTTTCTTCTTTCGTCATATCTCAACCTACTCTGCTCTACAATTTTCTTATCCAATATTACTTCGTCAGACGGAAAAATTTCTTCTTTGGTTTTGATACGTTCATCCCCTCGCCAAATAAAACCTCGAAGTTTTCTTGCGTTTTCAGGGAGTTCTGCCTCAGGATACGTATCCCCTTCCACATTCGTAAAAAAGGTAATACTTTCTATTTGACTCTCTTGGTCCATCACCATATTGATCCGACTACTTACTTTTTTATCTATTCCAATAAGTTCTTGCTTATCGTTTCGCAAATAGAATATAACTTCTGTGTTTTTTACAACATCCGTTTCATAAATTTTGTTGTCTTTAAATTTAGAATACAAATTCAGTCCCTTAACTTGATTATATCCTGTTCCGACTGTATCCTTTGATACTATAAAAGCATTGTTTAATACTTTAAGCGAATCTAGCCTGTCCGTTTTATTCTCGCCAATAAGGTGCATCAAGTCTCCGGTTAGTTGATTTTCAGCATTCCAAAGAATAGGTTTCCCAATAAGCTGTGTAAGTCTGTTTTTTTGACTAGAATGGATTGAATCGCATTTTCCGCTTAGGTCTTTTGTAAAGAATCGCACATTATTAAATCCTCGTATGGTTCGCTCTCCAATTTTTCCAGTTACTATGATTCTTTTAGCATGAATAAACATCGAATCTTTCTCTGCCAAAGTACTAATGGATGCATGTTTAGTGATAAACAGCGAATCTTTATTTTTATAAACTTCTCCATAATGTCCCCTTACGATCGATTTATTTATAGAGTCAGTAATTTTTACATTGTTAGTTCCTGAAGCAAACTCTATTTTTCTGTCATAGTATAAACTATCCGCTTCAATTAATCGATCTTTATATTTTATATAGGATTTTCTTAAAAAATGCCCAATGTTCTTTTTGCTGATATACACTCCATTTTCTGTATAAATAAAGGTTTTTTTTCCTTTTATTGTCGATGGTCCATATAAATAAGAAGCACCTTGTTGGGTTTTATAATCTAAATGGTTTGACTTTATTACATATTCTGGATTAGTTAACTCTACAGCAGATAAAAACTGGTATTTTTTTTCTTTGACATAATACCTGCCTGCTTTGCTTTTTAGTGTGTTGTTCTTATTAACAATCGTACCGTTAGTATTAAAAAAGGCTTCTTGAGTATTTCGATCAAAATGAATAGTATCCGTTGCCATTTTCGACTCTGGCGAAGTCATAACCACACTCCCCGAGGCAAAAGCCTTCTTCAGATTTCCATCATATTCGGCATATTTGCTATTCAAATACAAAGTATCCCCTTGAATCATTTGAACGGCGCCAAAAGCCTTTATATAATTCTCCTCTTTATAATAATACGCTTTATTACATTTTAATACCACCCCATCGTGGACAGCAATCACATTGCCCGTTAACAAAAAAACACCCGGTAGTTCAATTTCATTTAAATCTGAAAAATCTGCATTTGTAATAACTATTTTATTCGCTTTTTGTCCAAAAACAAAAGCGATGTTTAAAATTAGAAAACCGATAAAAATTATTATTTTTTTCAACAGATTTATTTTCAAGGGTGCAAATTAAAACATCATTTATTTCTACATTAATTCGGAACTCTATTTTTGTTTATTCCTTACTGAAAAAGAAAACCACCAATTATTTGATTCCTATTATTATTGAAAAATAAATTAATCTCGCTTTATCAAAAAAATTATTTTTGTGCAATTAAGTGCAATTAACCTTTAATCAAAAGGTTAATATTAAATGTCTGTCTATTTTAAACGAAATTTTAACATTGAGATTCCTTTACTCTCTGCTATAATCGTCTTCCAAACGGACAATATCGTCTTCGCCAAAATAAGTCCCATATTGGACTTCAATAAATACCAATCGTTCTGGATTTGGATTCTCAATACGATGTTTGGCTCCTTTTGGAATTCGAACTGACTCGCCTACTTTATAATCTGTAACCTCACCTTCTAATGTTACTCGACCAACACCCGCAACAATAGTCCACACTTCCGCGCGATGATTATGGTACTGATAGGATAATCGTCCGTTATAATCTACTTCAACTCTTTTCACTTTGTGCGTTTCTGCATCCTCTAATACCCAATATTCGCCCCAAGGCCTTGTATCGTGTTCCATTTATTTAAAAGTTTTTTGAAATTCAAATATATTGTTCTTAATGCAATAATTCCCTTCATTTGTTAAAAAACGAGTATTCATCTATAAAAGGAGTCATTTAGGTTAGTCGCTTTAGTTTAGACCAGTAAAACATCACGCTGCTTGTCTTTCTTATAAATCCTCATTATCAAGAGCAATCAATTGTTTTTCTTATACCAGAAAAGGAACTGATTTCAGACTCTCTTCCCAATTCTTGATCCCAATTCCAAATACCTTTTTAATTTTGCTTTTATCTAAAACACTAAAAGCGGGTCTTTGGGCAGGTGTTGGATAACTGTCTGATGCGATTGGCCGTAAATCTATTTTAATGGTATTAATTTCAAATATTTTTTTTGCAAAATCATACCAACTGCATTGTCCTTCATTCGAAAAATTATAAATACCAAATACTTCGATTGGCGTAGTCTGACAATATTGGATCATCTTGATTAATACTTCAGCCAAATCAATAGCATTCGTTGGCGTTCCTATTTGGTCATTGACCACTGATAAATTCGTTCTTTCGGAAGCCAATCGCAACATGGTTTTCATGAAATTGTTTCCAAATTGTGAATATACCCATGAGGTTCTGATGATAAGAAATTTATTCCATATCTCCTGAATGGCTTTTTCTCCATCTAATTTTGTTTTCCCATAGACACCTGTTGGATTTGGTAAATCATCCTCTGTGTAAGGCAAAATAGAGGTCCCATCAAAAACAAAGTCAGTAGAAATATGTAAAAGTACCGTATTATTTTCTTTACAAACTTTGGCCATATTTCTAGCTCCAATTGTATTGATGAAATGCGCTGTTTCTGGTTCACTTTCTGCTTTATCTACTGCTGTATAAGCGGCTGCATTAATACAAAAATCAGGTTTAATTTTTTCGAACGCTTCAATACAAATTTGCAAATTAGTGATGTCTAATTCGGATGATGAACAAAACACAAAATTTATATTGGGAGCATTACCCGAAACTGATTGTATGGCCTGCCCTAATTGTCCATTCGCTCCTGTTACTAAAACTACCATACTTTCCTTGCTTTATCAAGTGTTGGTAATATCAAGTCTTTCTCCGATTTCAATAATTGGGTCATTGGAAATTGCCAATCAATATTTATGTCTGGGTCATTGTAAATCACCCCTCCTTCACTTTCTTTATTGTAAAAATTATCACACTTATAAAAAAAAGTAGCTGTTTCACTCAATACTAAAAATCCATGGGCAAACCCTCTTGGAATAAAAAACTGTTTTTGGTTTTCTGATGAGAGCAATACAGAAACATACTGTCCATAAGTAACTGATCCTGGTCTAATATCAACAACAACATCTAGCACTTCTCCACTTAGAACTCGAACCAACTTGGCTTGGGCATGAACTCCAGTTTGATAGTGCAATCCACGCAAGACTCCTTTTGTGGAAAAGGATTGATTATCCTGAACAAAATGAACGGATTGTCCTACTCCCTTTTGAAATGTATTTTCATTGAAGCTTTCCATAAAATACCCTCTTTCATCATTAATGATTTTAGGCTCGATGATAAAACAACCTTCTAATTTAGTGGGGATAAAATTCATTTTTATAACAAGTTTCCTATATGGGATTTATAACAAAATTAGACACATTCGAATGGGTATATTATTATCCTAAATAATACTTAATAAATGTGTTCCATAGCCACTTTTCAATAAGGGTTGCGCCAAAACTTGTAATTGTTCCGCATCAATGAATCCCATTTTAAAGGCCGCTTCCTCAATCGCACCAATTTTTAAGCCTTGCCTTTCTTCTATAACCTGAACAAATTGTCCGGCTTGCATTAATGATTGAAAGGTTCCGGTATCAAGCCATGCAGTACCTCTATCAAGTATGCTTACTTTGAGTTTGCCTCTTTTCAAATATTCTTTATTGACATCTGTAATTTCAAGTTCTCCTCTATGACTCGGCTTTATATTAGCCGCGATTTCCACTACCTCATTGTCATAAAAATAAAT
>CALQBR020000032.1 GCA_943328865.2 Sphingobacterium thalpophilum | reverse complement strand
TTTATCTTTCGAATGCGGGAATTTGAACAAATGGAAATGCAGTTTTTTGTGAAGCCAGGTGAAGAAATGAAATGGTATGACTATTGGAAAACTACGCGTTTAAACTGGCATTTGTCTCTAGGATTAGGCGCTAACAATTACCGTTTCCATGACCACGATAAATTAGCGCATTATGCGAACGCAGCTGCGGATATTGAATTTAATTTCCCTTTCGGATTCAAAGAATTGGAAGGCATTCACTCTCGCACCGATTTCGATTTGAAAGCCCATGAGAAATTCTCTGGAAAGAAATTGCAATATTTTGATACCGAAACCAACGCAAATTATACACCTTATGTGGTAGAAACCTCGGTGGGATTAGACCGTATGTTCTTAGCTGTTTTTTCTAATTCTTTGAAAGAAGAAACTTTAGAAGATGGTTCTACAAGAACCGTTTTGCAATTACCATCGGTATTGGCGCCAACCAAAGCGGCAGTTTTTCCATTGGTAAAGAAAGATGACTTACGTGAAATTGCCCACCAAATCATTGAAGATTTGAAATGGGATTTCAATGTGGCTTATGATGAGAAAGATGCGGTAGGAAGACGTTATAGAAGACAAGATGCTTTAGGAACTCCTTTTTGCATCACCGTTGACCATCAAACAGCCGAAGATCAAACGGTAACCATTCGTCATAGAGATTCGATGAAACAAGACCGTGTGAAAATATCAGAATTGAAAAACATTATTGAAACAGAAGTTTCGATGAAAAATTGGTTGATGAAAGCAAAAAATTAATCAGTTGATTTGTTGTATAAAGCAAAAGGCTTTCCCTCGGGAAAGCCTTTTGCTTTAGATTAAAACCGATAGCCAACAAACAGATCGCCTCTCAGTTACTAACGAATATCTTTAGCCAGAGGACTATGTTCTCCATTCAGTTTATTACAGAAGTTAAGCATTTTAAATTAAGATTTAGCTTATACTCCTTATCGACGAAAAAAATTACTCACCATTAAATACTTAGTTTTAAAATTTAAAGATTTCAATTTAGAAAATTTCTTATGAATTTTGTTTTCCAAAAATAAATTTTATTTTTGGAAAAATATTGAAAATCAAAGAAAGGGATTTTTTTGACACATTAAAAGAATCAAACTATAGTAAATCCCGGGGTTATTCGTATAAAGAATATGACATTAAATTTTAGCCATTAACTATCTCAATACACTATTAATTTACTTCAATGAAAATATATTCTCCTAGGAATTTTTTAAGTATTGTATTTATTTTCTTTGTGTTATTTTTTTCAAACCATACAAAAGCACAGAGTAATTGTCCAGAAGGATATGAACAACGAAATGTAAAATGTAATGGATCAATAGTTGTCAAATGTGTCCCAAAAAATTACAATTGTAGGCTTTGTTGGGCAGTTGAATGGCCACCTTGTCCTGGAGGAACCCTTGGAGGGGCGGGTTATTACGCTACTTATTTAAGTGCTTTTACATATGCCCAAAGAGTTAAAAACTCAACACGTCACGAAGATTGCGATTTCTATGGATGGGATAATAGAAGTTATACTATTTATTTAGATGATTCTGAATATTGTACCAATAGAATAGATGAAAAAACTGCCATTAAAGATGATTTGTTAAAAAAAATCCAGCCATTTCTCCAAAGATATAAGGATGAAATTGAAAATTATCGTAGGTATTATAAACAACAACCATACAAGCCAGGAGCTGTATTTAGAGAATACGCAACGCAACTGGAGCAGGCTCTAGAAAATGTGCGACAACTAGAGGTGATGTTAAAGAATATTAGTGATGCTAATTTATCTGAACTTGAGAATGCTTTCGACAAATTGAAAGCTGAAGAGACAGATTTAAAGATTGCAACATCAAATTTCAAAAACAACTTAAATATTGCTAATCAAGAAGAGAATAGACAGGAATACAACAGCAAGAAAGAACAGCAACGCCAAGAACCGATAAGAGAGTCACGAACTAAGTCAGCTGCTGAGCTAAATTACGAGGCAACTTCGCGGTATATTCAAGAATCTCAAAATAGAACAAGTAATTTTTATGAACAAGCCCAACGTTTGGAGAACGTATTGTTACAAGTTTATAAAGACAGAGCTGCTGATAGAGAAGAAGAAAGAAGATACGCGGCAGAACAAAGAATAAAAGAAGCTGAAAGAGAGGCAGAAGAAAGAAGAAAGAAAGAAGAAAAAAGAAGAAAGGAAGCCGAAAGAGCGGCAGAAGAAAGCCGGAAAAACGCAGAAGCCGAAGCGATAAAACAAAATAATATATTGCGTTGGCAAACTAAAAGCATTGCAATTACAGGAAATCAAGTCAATTTAAAAAAAACAACAGACATTAATGATGTAGCCCTTAAGTCGGTGTTTTATATTATTTGGCAATTCAGTTCTACAAACCAGTTTATTATCTTCAACCCGATAGCAATAAATAAATCCCTCGATGGAGATTGGATTATATTTAAAGAACTTACCGCTAAGATTCAAGAACAATCAAAAATATCGTTGTTCAAAACTCCAGATGGCACTTCTACACAATTTAATGAGCTTCATAATTTAATTGGGTATTTTACTACTATGGAAGAAGCAAATGAACAGTATTTAAAATTAATAACTAATGCTGAAGCTGAAGGATATAGCATCTTAAAAAAAGAAATAATCTCAGAACCAAAAATCAAAAAATCTTTTTGGGAGGAAAAGACAATCCCAAAACAAAAAAACGAAAAATCTTTTTGGGATGAAAAATAACAATCAATATATATGAAAAAACTACTTACAATGATGGTGCTTTTATTTTTTACAACTATAAAGGCTCAAACAAATGATCAAGAAGCTCAGTTAACCTATCAATTAGCGCAAGAAGCCTATGATAACAATAATTTTGAAATGGTCTTGCGGTACTTAGACAAAGTAGAGCAGCTAAATAGTCACGCAAAGGTTCGATCAAGTTATTTAAAAGCCAAATCGTATTACAAATTATCCAATATCGAGTCGTATGAAGCTGCTTTAGAAAACATTCGTTATTATATAAATAACGGCAAAGACGAGGAAAAGATTACAGAATTACTTAAAATTAAAATTTACATCGAAAATTCCGATAAATTTAATCACACAGAAAATGTTACCATTGGCTCTCAAGTGTGGACGATACAAAACCTCGATGTTGCCACCTATAGAGATGGTACGCCTATCCCACAAGTAACCACTACCGCTTGGGCAAACTTAACCACAGGGGCTTGGTGTTATTATGAGAACAGCACCGCTAATGGAAAAACTTATGGTAAATTATACAACTGGTATGCCGTAGCGGGAATCCATGACAATGATCCTAATACGCCCAATAAGGTATTAGCCCCAAGTGGCTGGCATGTACCTACTGATATGGAATGGACTACCTTGATTGACTTTTTAGGAGGAAAATCTGTTGCAGGTGGCAAAATGAAAGCCACGGGCACTTTACTTTGGGCAACACCTACAGACCATAATCCAACCAGCAGCACCACTAACAGCAGTGGTTTTACCGGTCTTCCGGGAGGTAGATGCACGACTAGTTTTTACACCTCCATTGGTACTGTCGGCGAATGGTGGAGTTCGACAGAGAACAGTACTTCAAACGCCTGGTCCCACTATCTGTATTACAATGGTCCCTATCCATTCAAAAACGACAGCAGTAAAGCATACGGTTTCTCAGTGCGCTGTGTCAAGGATTAGACTCTTTGTTCCTTAAAAAAAAACATAAGCAAATGAAAACATATTTAGAATTGATAACTAATGCAAATATTGAAAGATACAGCATCTTAAAAAAAATAATCTCAGAACAAAAAACGGATTACTTTTTTGGGATGAAAAATAACAATTAATTTATATATGAGAAAACTACTTACAATGATGGGGCTTTTATTTTTCACAACGATACAGGCCCAAACAAATGATCAAGAAGCTCAGTTAACCTACCAATTAGCGCAAGAAGCCTATGATAACAATCATTTTGAAAAGGCTTTGCAGTACCTGGACAAAGTAGAGCAACTAAATAGTCAGGCTAAGGTTAAATCGAGTTATTTAAAAGCCAAATCGTATTACAGAATGTCCAATATCCAGTCTTATGAAGCTGCATTAGAAAGCATTAGTTATTATATGAGTAACGGAAAAGACGAGGAAAAGTTGGCGGAATTACTTAAAATTAAAATTTACATACAAAATTCGGATGACTTTAATCATACAGAAAAGTTTACTGATGGCCGGAGCTATTCCGGTATTTGGGATAAGAAAAACAATAGCCCTTACAAGCAAGGAACAATGACGTGGCCTGATGGGAAAAAGTATGAGGGTGGTTGGAAAGAGGGTCGTTTTAATGGACAAGGAACAATGACCTGGCCTGATGGGAGCAAACTTATTGGGGTGTATTTAGCCGGTTTGAAAAATGGGCAATTTACTAAGACTTATTTAGATGGTAGTAAAGAAGAAACGATTTGGTTAAATGATAAATTGAATGGAGAATGTAAGGGATATTATGAAAATGGTGGTATTTGGTATCATCTAGAATATCGAGAAGGCAAATTATGGAATTGTCTTAGTCATTACTTCCCAGATGGAACTCCAACGGGCTCTTCTATTAGTGAGGGTAAGGGAGTACTTATTGAAATGGATGAACAAGGTAAAAAGTTAAGAAAAACAAAGTATAAAAATGGTTTCGTTATAGTAAAGAAACCAAAAGAAAATAACGTAAACTCTTATAAAAATTTATTTGGAATAAAAGCGGGTTTAAATCTTCCAAATATGGTTTGGAGCGGTACATTACCCCCATCACTCTCATTATCAACGAGTGCTAACGATGAAGATCTTTGTTTTAATATTGGAATATTTGCAGAATTCCCTCAATCACAAACATTTTCTTTTGAAACGGGTTTGTTGTTTACAACAAAAGGATCTAAGTTAAAACAAGACTATGTAAGTGGTGGGACTTATAAAAGCTCAAGTTCGGTGATACAAACACTTTATTACGTTGATGTTCCATTACATGCTAAAGCATCTTTGGGTGGTCTTTATGCTATTTTTGGGCCATACGTTGGTATGGGATTAAGTGGAAAAGCTATTTACGAAGATATTACTTCTAGTGGCACAAAAACTACTGCAGAATATGATATTGAGTTTGGTTCTGATAAGCAATACAAAAAATTTGATTATGGCTTGGATTTAGGTATAGGATTAGAAGGCAAGAAAGTCCAACTGGGATTAACGTATAGTTGGGGTTTAGCAAATATTATAAATAGTAGTGATGATAGTTTTTCAGTTTACAATCGGGTTTTTTCGGTGTCATTAGGATATAAGTTTTGATAAAAATAGTTAAGTAGCTTTGTCTGATTTATTTTTGAGAAGTATTCCTTCACTATATCTTTGTACCACAATAGCATGATTAGGTTAAGTTTGTGGTAGATTTAGGGAAAAAAGGGCGGAAGTACATTCCGCCCTTTTTTATTAAAACCGATAGCCAACAAACAGATCACCTCTGAAAAAGGCGTCAGGCACATTGTCTTGATTGCCAAGAGTTCTTCCGGCTCCAACAAGGATTTCGAAAACAAAACCCGAACGATTGATCCATTTTTTACCAAGAGACAATCCTAAAGCACTAGTATCAAATTTTTCTTTTATTTCGTAATAATTATATAAGGCATCATAGTACCCAATTGACCTTTTTCCATTGATGTACTTTGCGAAACCTTCTACAAAAAATCCTTGAGCCCCATATTCTTTAGTTTCCTGAAAATAAAACCGAGCAAAAGGGGTGATAGAAAAATTCTCAGCATAGTCATTGTCCTTGTCTAAATTTAACAGTACGGAGCTCCCATAAGTGAAATCATTAGAATGGATGTACTCGTAAGTACCTTCTAATATGGGTCCGCTCAATAGTTTTATCCCGCCTATTTTTATTTCATTTTTTTTAGAAAAAACGGATGTTTTTGTTTCTTGAGCCAACATTACAGTGGCTGATAAAAGCAATAATAAAAAGGTTATTTTTTTCATGAATGTAAAAAGTTGTGGGTTGATAGTCATTGTAGGAATAATTCGCCTATTGATATATTTGGTCTTTATATTTTAAATTTCAGCAATTTAGTGCTTTTATTTTTCTTATTTAAAAGTAATCATATTCCTTTTAAGGCGTGTTAATTTTTATAAAAAACACTAAAAAATAGTTCGTTATTTTTTGTTGGAAGTGAATTAAAATACCAATCCTGATAGCGAAGTATCAGGATTGGTACAAATAGAAGTTCCTTTATTCTAGTGTGATGGCATCCCAGCCACGTGCTTTTAATGGGATTTTTGTATTGGCACGAGTAACCAGATGAATGCCTTCGCTTTCCTGGGTCATATGACCAATAATGGTGAAGTTTGGATTGCCTTTTATTTTTTCAAAGTCTTCTATGGCGATGGTAAAAAGCAATTCATAATCCTCTCCACCGTTAATAGCAACTGTGGTGCTGTCGATGTTGAATTCCTCACAAACATTAATCAATTGGGGGTCGATCGGTAATTTGTCTTCATAGAGATTGCAGCCAACTCCTGATTGCTTGCATATATGCATGATTTCTGACGATAATCCGTCAGAGATATCAATCATTGCTGTTGGTTTGATCTCCAAGGCATGCAACAATGTACGCACATCTTTTCGTGCTTCTGGTTTCAATTGTCGTTCTATGAGATAGGTATAAGCCTCCAAATCGGGTTGTGAATTGGGGTTTACTTGAAACACTTGTTTCTCGCGTTCCAAAACCTGTAATCCCATATAGGCCGCTCCAATATCGCCTGACACGACTAGTAAGTTGCTTTCTTTTGAGCCATTGCGGTAAACCAACTCAGCTTCGTCAGCCTCGCCAATAGCGGTAATACTGATAATCAATCCCTTTTGAGACGAGGTGGTGTCTCCACCAATAACATCTACCTTATATTCATTGGCCGCAAGGGAAATCCCATCAAATAATTCCTCGAGTGCTTCCAAAGGGAAACGATTGGATACCGCAACAGAAACGGTGATTTGGGTTGCTTTGGCATTCATCGCACAAATATCCGAAATGTTGACTACCACCGCCTTGTATCCCAAATGTCTCAAGGGCATATAGGCCAAATCAAAATGGACGCCTTCAATCAATAAATCTGTTGAAACAACGACTTTTTTGTCTTTAAAGTCCAAAACGGCAGCGTCATCCCCAATTCCTTTTAACGTAGAGGGTTGGTTGATGGTAAAGTGTTTGGTTAAATGGTCTATAAGTCCGAATTCTCCTAATTGCGCGATGCTTGTGCGTTGTGGGTTTTTATCTTCAATCATTATGTTGGTAAATAGTTTTCAGTTGCAAAGGTACAAAGGTTTTTGGCCAAGAAGGCCACGAATGAAACATTTTAGCCAGTAGGTTCGGCTTATGCCAAAAGGAAGTGAAATAAAAAAACCTGATCATTTTCATCATCAGGTTTGGTTATATTTTTGGATGATTTATTAATCATTCAATTTCAGAACTGCCATAAATGCTTCCTGCGGAATCTCAACGTTTCCTACTTGTCGCATGCGTTTCTTTCCTTTTTTCTGTTTTTCCAATAATTTACGTTTACGAGAAATATCCCCACCATAACACTTAGCAGTTACATCTTTTCGCAAGGCTTTGATGGTCTCTCTAGAGATGACCTTCACGCCAATGGCTGCCTGAATTGGAATATCAAATTGCTGACGCGGAATCAATTCTTTTAGTTTTTCACACATCTTCTTCCCAATATGATAAGCATTGTCCACGTGAATCAATGATGATAACGCATCCACGATGGTGCCGTTCAATAAAATATCCACTTTTACCAAGTTGGATGTTCGCATTCCAATTGGAGAATAATCAAACGAGGCATATCCTTTAGAAACGGTTTTCAAACGATCGTAAAAATCAAATACAATTTCCGCCAATGGCATGTCAAATGTCAACTCCACTCTTTCAGGCGTCAAATAGGTTTGGTTGGTAATCAATCCGCGCTTTTCGATACACAATGACATTACATTGCCCACAAAATCCGATTTGGTAATAATCGTCGCTTTAATATAAGGTTCTTCTACATGGTCTAACCGAGACGGTTCTGGCAAATCCGAAGGATTGTTTACTACGAAGGGTGTTTCAGGATCTTTTTTGGTATAAGCCAGATAGGAAACGTTGGGAACGGTAGTAATTACGGTCATGTTGAACTCGCGTTCTAAACGTTCCTGGATGATTTCCATGTGTAACATTCCCAAGAAACCACAACGGAAACCAAATCCCAATGCTGCCGAACTTTCTGGCAAAAACACCAACGAGGCATCATTCAACTGTAATTTTTCCATTGAGTTTCTTAGCTCCTCATAATCCTCGGTGTCTACAGGGTAGATTCCAGCAAAAACCATCGGTTTTACATCTTCAAAACCGGTAATCATATTCGTTGTAGGGGTCTTAGCGTCGGTTAACGTGTCGCCCACTTTTACTTCTTTGGCTTCTTTAATTCCAGAAATCAAATACCCAACATCTCCTGCCGAAATGACTTGTTTTGGGACTTGGTTCAGCTTTAAAGTGCCGATTTCATCAGCAAAATATTCATTGCCTGTAGCCATGAATTTAATCTTTTGCCCTTTTTTTATTTGTCCGTTTTTTACACGAAATATAACTTCAATTCCTCGAAACGGATTGTAAACAGAGTCAAAAATCAAGGCCTGTAACGGTTCGTCAATATCGCCTTTTGGCGCGGGAATTCTTTCGATAATTGCTGCAAGAATATTTTCTACACCCAAACCAGTTTTACCCGAAGCATGGATAATATCTTCTAATTTGCAACCCAATAAATCCACAATGTCATCGCTCACTTCCTCTGGATTCGCACTGGGTAAATCCACTTTATTCAAAACGGGAATAATTTCCAAATC
>CALQBR020000031.1 GCA_943328865.2 Sphingobacterium thalpophilum | reverse complement strand
TATGCTGGTTTTGCTTTTGACTTTATTTTTGCAACAATTAGTCATGGAGCAGTTGACGGAGTAAATGGACAAACATTTTTTCCATTAGTCATATTCGGAATTTTAGCCGTTTCATACATTTACTATCACAAATTAAACGATACTAAAAAATAAAGGAAGAATTTGAATTAGAACACGTATTGGTTATTTCCGCAAAATTCAATACAGAAAAACATAATGACTAGATAAACAACTAACTTTAAGAGCATTTATGAAACCTACAGAATGTGTTTACCTCATGACGCCTAGTAGCAAAACCTAATCAAAGTAGGGACAAGAATAGATGAACTATTTGTAATTTAAAAAAGTTAATGCAAAAAAATATACTAAATCACTATGTTATCGAACTCCTTAAATCCATTGAGAGAAATCTTTCTATCTACTTAAAAAATATGAATCCCGAATGTCTTCATCATTTGAGAGTGGATATAAAAAAAATTAAAGCCACATTATCATTTGCTGAAAATGTATATGAGGAAACATATAATACAACAATGCTCAATCCATTATTTTGTAAAGCTGGAAAAATTCGGGAAATACAAATTAATAGTCACTTGTTGGAATTATTTGCGCATCCTCCCAAGAAACTTATAGAACAATTAAAAATAAAAGAAAATATTCTAACCCTCAAATTAATTAAACGTGGTTCACGATATCTAAAACTTATAAAAAAATATTGCCAAACCATTAATTTACCCGAAAAGCTTCCTAACAAAACAATTATAAATCATTATTTTAAAAATCAAAAAAATAAAGCAAATAAGCAACTTAAAAACAAGGAAAGATTGGATTTGCATCAATACAGGAAGAAAATTAAAAAAATAATGTACGTTTATAATGCCCTACCTAAAAAAATAAAAAAAGAAATTGAATTAAATGAAGTGGAAATTAAAATACGACAAGAAAAATTAGGCGATTGGCATGACACTTATTCCGCAATTAAATTTATTTCTCACAAACATTTTTCTATGGACACGAATGAATCTGTTTTAAAGTTAAAGGAAAAAGAAAAAATACAATTTATTGCATTGCTTAAAAATTTGACAAATAATCATATTTAAAAATTTAACTTTATTAATAAGTTTATAACAGCCCTATTTAAATTATTTACTTATTACCAAAGAAAAGTTAATAATTTTGCTTGGAATTTAATCCGATATACAAACAGACTATTTAATCTGCCTTTCAAGTCCCAAACCCATTGCTTTCTGATTGTTTAAAACTTTGTACCTTTACCACTCCAAAATCAGAAAAGAAAAAAATGCGCATCGATATTATTACCATCCTCCCAGAATTATTGCGAAGTCCTTTTGAAGCTTCAATTATGAAACGTGCCATTGACAAAGGATTGGTAGAAGTACACTTCCATAATTTAAGAGATTATACCACCAACAAACAAAAAAGCGTCGATGATTATCCTTTTGGAGGTGGTGCCGGAATGGTCATGACCGTACAACCTATTGATGCTTGTATCACGCATTTGAAAAGCGAAAGATCCTACGACGAAATCATTTATATGACTCCAGACGGGGAAACCTTGAATCAAAAAATGGCCAACACGATGTCGATGTATGAAAATATCATCATTTTATGCGGACATTATAAAGGTGTCGATCAGCGGGTACGCGACCATTTTATTACTCGCGAAATTTCTATTGGCGATTATGTGCTATCGGGGGGTGAATTAGGGGCGCTAGTTCTATCCGATGCTTTGATTCGACTGATTCCAGGGGTTTTGAGCGATGAAACCTCGGCCTTAACCGATAGTTTTCAAGATAATTTATTATCGCCACCTATTTATACCAGACCAGCCGACTATAACGGTTGGAAAGTTCCTGAGGTCTTGACCAGCGGGCATTTTGCCAAAATTGACAAATGGAGAGAAGACATGGCTTATACCCATACTAAAAACAGAAGACCCGATTTATTAGAAGACTAAAAAACAGTTACCGTTTGGTATTTTATTTCACAAAAACTTTATACTTTAAACTTTTTTTTTATATTTGCAGCCAAATTTGGACCAACCTCTGGCGAGATCCGTGTATGTTGCTCTAATTCAAAACCATAATTAAAAAAATATCATGGCAGATTTAATGAAATTCGTTCAAGACGAGTTCGTAACAAGAAAAGATTTCCCTGTATTCGGAGCTGGTGACACGATCACTGTGTACTACGAAATTAAAGAGGGTGAAAAAACTAGAACACAGTTTTTCAAAGGAGTTGTAATCCAAAGAAGAGGTTCTGGAAATACTGAAACTTTTACTATTCGTAAAATGTCAGGTTCTGTAGGAGTTGAGCGTATCTTCCCTGTAAACTTACCTGCTTTACAAAAAGTAGAAATCAACAAAAAAGGTGCTGTTCGTAGAGCTAGAATTTTCTACTTCAGAGAACTTACTGGTAAAAAAGCAAAAATTAAAGATAAAAGAAGATAGTCAAATCCCTCTTTTTGATAAAAGTCCCGATTCATTCGGGACTTTTTTTTGACAAAAAAGGAATGCCAAAATTGAGATTTTCTCTTTTTAATCTTTCTTTATTAATAAATTCACAAATCATTCGCGATTACGAAAGAAGTAAATAACAATTATTACTGATTTTATTATATTTGCGTGACAAAATTCTTAAATACAAAAAAAACCTACATAACATGACAAAAATTAAAGTAGCCAACCCAATTGTAGAGTTGGATGGGGATGAAATGACACGAATTATTTGGGCATTTATTAAAGACAAATTAATTCTTCCTTATTTGGATTTGGATATTAAGTATTACGATTTAGGAATTGAGAGCAGAGAAGCGACCAAAGATCAAATCACCATTGATTCTGCTGAAGCCATCAAAAAGTACAATGTTGGAATTAAATGTGCAACCATCACGCCTGATGAAGAACGCGTAAAAGAATTTAGCCTTTCTAAAATGTGGAAATCACCAAACGGAACCATCCGTAACATTGTAGGTGGAACTGTATTTAGAGAGCCAATTATCATGAGTAATGTACCGCGATATGTGCAAGGTTGGACCAAACCAATCGTTATTGGTCGTCACGCTTTTGGAGACCAGTACAAAGCTACTGATACGGTAATTAAAGGAAAAGGAAAACTAACGATGACTTTTGTGCCTGAAGAGGGTGAAACCCAAACTTGGGAAGTATATGATTATGTTGGAGATGGCGTTGCAATGGCAATGTACAACACCGATGAAAGCATTTACGGATTTGCCCATTCTTCTTTCCAAATGGCATTAACAAAAAAATGGCCTTTGTATCTTTCTACAAAAAACACCATTCTGAAAGCTTATGATGGACGTTTCAAAGATATCTTTGAAGAAGTATATCAAAAAGACTATAAATCAAAATTTGAAGCTCTTAAAATTACCTACGAACACCGTCTAATTGATGACATGGTAGCTTCCTGTATGAAATGGAACGGTGGTTTTGTTTGGGCTTGTAAAAATTACGACGGGGATGTTCAATCTGATACAGTAGCACAAGGATTTGGTTCTTTAGGATTGATGACTTCTGTATTGGTAACTCCTGACGGTAAAACGGTTGAAGCAGAAGCTGCTCACGGAACAGTAACCAGACACTTTAGACAACACCAACAAGGAAAAGCAACTTCAACAAACCCAATTGCCTCTATTTTTGCATGGACAAGAGGTTTGGAACACCGAGGTAAATTAGATGGAAACAATGCTTTAATTGATTTCTGTCATACTTTAGAACAAGTGTGTATCGACACGGTAGAAAGCGGAAAAATGACCAAAGATTTAGCCATGTTGGTTAAACCAGAAGGACTTACTAGCGCAGATTATCTGACTACAGAAGATTTCTTAGGTGCTATTAAATCAAATTTAGAAGCTAAATTAGCCTAATCTTTTTTCGAAAATGATATTCAAAAGACGACTTAACGGTCGTCTTTTTTTATTAACGATACATTAACATTTGAGGAATCCAAATTGACTTTAATTTTATTGAATTTTGCAAATCTAAATTAAACACCTAATGGCAAAGAAAACAAGTATCTTATTTGTTGTTTTATTATCCTTTTTATCCTCTTTTTCCCAGGAAAAATATACGCTCAGCGGAATTATTACCGATGTAACCAGCAATGAAACACTCATTGGTGTTAATGTAACAGTTGCTTCGCTGAACACCTATGCGACTACCAATGAATATGGTTTTTTCTCCATTACCCTTCCAAAAGGGGAGTATAACTTAACGATAAGCAATATTGGCTTTCAATCCATCACAATTCCTATTGTACTTACTCAAAACACCAAGAAAAACTTTACCCTAGAAGCAACTGGAGAAGAACTACAAGAGGTGATTGTCACCGAAAAAACAACGACCAACACGCGTAAAGCAGAAATGAGTGTGCAAAAACTGTCTATGGCGACTATCAAAAAAATACCCGTAGTACTAGGGGAAGTTGATGTCTTGAAATCCATTTTATTGATTCCTGGAGTTACCAATGCGGGCGAAGGTGCTTCTGGATTTAATGTTCGTGGTGGCGGTGCCGATCAGAATTTAATCTTATTGGATGAAGCCACTATTTTCAATTCTTCGCATGTTTTCGGTTTTTTCTCCGTTTTTAATCCAGATGCCATCAAGGATTTGAAATTGTACAAAGGGGGCATTCCATCGCGTTTTGGAGGAAGAGCTTCTTCTGTTTTGGATATTTACCAAAAAGATGGAAACTCAAAAGATTTTCACATGAATGGCGGTATCGGATTAATTTCTAGTCGACTGCTCGCCGAAGGACCGATTGTTAAAGACAAAGGATCATTCCTTGTTGGTGGTAGGTGTTCTTATGCCCATTTATTCTTGAAACTAGCCGATAATCAAAACGTGGCTTATTTTTATGATTTAAATACCAAACTGAATTATAAAATCAATAACAACAACAACTTGTTTCTATCGGGTTATTTTGGTAGAGATGTATTTAATTTAGCCGGAACTTTTGTCAATATTTATGGCAATTCCACGTTGAACATGCGTTGGAATCATCTTTTTTCGGATAAGTTATTCTCCAATTTATCGCTGATTTACAGTGATTATTATTACGGTTTGACCTTGAATTTCATCGGCTTTAATTATGATTCTGGCATCAAAAATTACAATATCAAATATGATTTCAAGCACTACCTTTCCAATAACATTAAATTGAATTATGGCGTTAATTCCATTTACTACGATTTTAATCCAGGTACCATTAGTCCTACAGACAATTCTTCGGGTATCAACAACCGACAATTGGAAAAAAAATATGCCTTCGAGCCAGCGCTTTACCTAGAATCTGAGCACACGCTTTCCAACAATTTCTCTTTAATGTATGGTTTGCGTTACAGCATGTTTTATCGTTTAGGTGCTTCTACCGTAAACTTATACCAAGACAACCAAGCAGTTACTTTCAATCCAGATTTAAAAATCTACGAAAAAGGCATTCCTATAGGAACCTCCTATTTTGGAAGCAACAAAACCATCGCTTCCTTTGATAATTTCGAACCGCGAATGGCCGCATCCTATTCTATTGATGACAACCAATCCATCAAAGCGAGTTACAATCGAATGACGCAGTATTTGCAATTGGTTTCAAATACGTCATCTCCTACCCCATTAGACATTTGGACGCCAAGCGATACTTATATCAAACCTCAAATTGCCGATCAAGTGGCTTTGGGGTATTTTAAAAACTTCCATAACAACGACTATTCTTTGGAAGTAGAAACCTTTTACAAAAAAATAAAAAACAGAATCGATTATATTGATGGTGCTGATTTGATTGCCAATGAAGCTTTAGAACAAGTGATCCTAAATGGGCGATTGCGATCGTATGGTTTAGAAGTATTACTTAGAAAGAATACTGGAAAGCTCAGTGGTTGGTTATCCTATACCCTATCGCGTTCTGAACAACAAACACCAGGAAGAACAGCAAACGAAAGTGGCATCAATAACGGAAATTGGTACCGATCTGCGTATGATAAATTGCACAATCTAGCGGCAACCAGTGCCTATACTTTAAATAAAAAATGGTCTTTCGGGGCTAATTTCATAATCCAAACCGGTCAACCCGTTACTTTTCCAAATGGTCAATACCAATACCAGAACATCACGGTACCGAGTTATGGATTAAGAAACGAAAGCAAATTGCCAACTTACCACCACTTGGATCTTTCGGCTACTTATACGCCAAAACCAGAAAAGAAAAAAGGCTGGCAATCGGAATGGGTTTTTAGCATCTATAATGTTTACAACCGTCAAAATGCGGCTTCAATCAGTTTCAGACAAAATGAAACTTCTGGCAGTAACGAAGCGGTGCGTTTCTCTATTTTTGGTACGGTGCCCGCGGTGAGTTATAATTTTAAATTCTAAAGCAACAGGTTAAACAATCGCTAGGATTATAAAACCAATCGCTTAGCTAAAGAATGACTTTACCCTATTGCAATAAAAAAACAAATAATCATTTATTATGAAAAATATAAAGTACCTCCTTTTACTACTCATTGCCCTGTCTTTTTCCGCTTGTGAAAAAGTAATCGATGTCGAATTAAACAATGCCCCGCCAAGATTGGTTATTGATGCCTTTATCAAATGGACCAAAGGGACAACTGGAAAGGAGCAAAAAATAAAATTATCGACCACCGCTCCCTATTTCAACAATACGATACCGAGCGTTTCAGGAGCTACTGTTTTTATTACTGATTCCAACAATACTGTTTTCAATTTCAATGAAAACGCAGGAACTGGAGACTATTTATGTAGTGATTTTACGCCCGTACTTAATGGCAATTATACTTTGACCGTTATCTACAATGGCCAGACCTATACTGCTTCTGAAACTTTAAATCCAGCACCCGAAATCACTAAAATCGAACAGAAAAATGATAGTGGTTTTTCAGGAAAAGATATTGAGATCAAAGCTTATTTTAACGATAACCAAAGTACTGATGATTTTTATCTATTTAAATATAAAGCTCCTTTTACCGCGATTCCAGAATATCGGTTGTTGAAAGATGATATTTTTCAAGGGAATGAATTCTTTGGTTTGTATACTAACAAAGACTTAAAAACAGGGGATGAAGTCGAAATTGGGATTTATGGGATTTCAGAACCATATTTCAATTTTATGAAGATCCTGATGAGCATTGCAGGGAGTAATAGCGGAAGCCCTTTTCAATCTCCTCCTGCAACGGTGCGAGGGAATATTATAAATACTACCAACGAAGCCAATTATGCATTGGGTTATTTTAGTTTATCTGAAGCCGCTGAAAAAAAATATATCGTTGAATAAATAAGGTTTTCTGTTTCATTGAAAAGTAAGTCTAAAGTTTAAACGTCCAAAAGTAAAAATTCAAAATATAGTTGTAGCTGTTTTAAAATCAGAATATTGGCGTTTTTAGTTAGGTATTAAAAGTATGACTTCAAACAATATTCTCGAGTTATCACTAAAAAACGATATTTTTGCTGAAAATTTGCTTTATGAACACGCGCGAAGAAAAAATAAGCTTACTCTCTGAAATGATTGCTTTTGCGATTGTAGATGGTGAATTGCATGATAAAGAATACGACATTCTGTTATCGATTGCCACTGAATTGCAAATCGACAAACCTACTTTTCTAGATTTGTTCCGCAAACGCGATGAGATAAAAGTAATCAAAGAGGAATTTTCTCGAATTCTGCAATTTTACAGACTGGCTTTGTTGATGTATATTGATGGCGTTTTACATCAAAAAGAGCTGATTGCTATCAATGAAATCGGTATTAAAATGGGACTCAATCCAAATGCGATGCAACGCATTCTTAATTTAATGGAAGCTGCTCCTGATAGATTGGTAAAACCCGAAACGATTATTGCTGCTTTTCAGGTACAACATAATTAAATTTTCTCTTGTAAGGCTTTGATATCGTCACGCAGCTTGGCGGCTTGCATAAAATCCAACTCTTTAGCTGCTTTTTCCATTGATTTTCGCTTCTCGCGAATGATTTTCTCAATTTCAGGCTTAGACAAATAAGCAGTGTCTGGCTCTGCTGCTTTGTGTATGGTATGACCTAATTCGTATTCAACCAAAGGATTTTTTGTAAAAGCACTTTCTATTTTTTTATTCAGAGCTTGTGGAACTAGGTTATGTAAGGTATTGAAATTGATTTGTTTGGTTCTGCGGTAATCCGTTTCGTCAATGGTTTTTTGCATACTGGCCGTTATCTTATCGGCATACATGATGGCTTTCCCGTTAAGATTCCTAGCTGCCCGACCAATGGTTTGGGTTAAGGAACGATGGCTTCTCAAAAATCCTTCTTTATCGGCATCCAAAATCGCTACGAGGGAAACCTCTGGCAAATCCAATCCTTCGCGCAATAAATTCACGCCAATGAGCACATCAAAAAGGCCTTTACGCAAATCCTGCATGATTTCAATGCGTTCCAAAGTATCTACGTCAGAATGGATATAACGGCAACGAATGGCTACTTTTGTAAAATACTTTGCCAATTCTTCCGCCATTCTTTTGGTTAATGTAGTAACCAACACACGTTCATCCGCTTCACAACGCAACTGGATTTCTTCGATTAAATCATCTATTTGATTCAAACTTGGACGCACTTCAATAATAGGATCTAACAAACCTGTTGGGCGAATCACTTGTTCCACCACAACCCCATCGGTTTTTTGCAATTCATAATCTGCAGGAGTAGCCGAAACATAAATCACTTGATTTTGCATCGCTTCAAACTCCTCAAATTTCAATGGGCGGTTGTCCATCGCTGCTGGAAGTCGGAAACCATAATCGACTAAATTCTCTTTTCTGCTGCGGTCACCGCCATACATGGCATGCACTTGGGAAAGGGTAACGTGACTTTCATCGACAACCATTAAGAAATCTTTTGGAAAATAATCCAATAAACAAAAAGGTCTTGTTCCC
>CALQBR020000030.1 GCA_943328865.2 Sphingobacterium thalpophilum | reverse complement strand
GCTTCTAAAGTAACGATAGAACGCGTGTTCAAGCGTTTTGGATTGCATCCCTATTTTACCCATATCGTGAGTGGAGAAGATTTTCCCAAATCAAAACCACATCCTGCTATTTTTGAGCACGCGGCCTCGTTTTCTATTGCTTCAAAAGAAAATTGCATCGTTATTGAAGACAGCACCAATGGGGTAAAAGCAGCAAAGGCCGCCGGAATTTATTGCGTTGGCTACAACAGCATTCATTCTAAATTACAAGATTTATCAGAAGCCGATAAAATTATCAATCACTTTGAAGAATTGACTTTTGACAAGGTCTCTGAATTGGCGTAAGCATTTTATAATATTGAAGCGATTATTACGGTTTAAAAGTTTATCCAACCGCTTCTTTATAGACTCTTAAGCACCTTTCTCGGGCTTCTTTATGATCTACAATGGGTTTTGGATAGGAGAATTCCTGTAAGTCTGAAACCCATTTTTTGATATAAATCAAATCTTTATCAAATTTTTTGACTTGTTCCGTTGGATTAAAAATGCGGAAGTAAGGAGCCGCATCGACGCCACTTCCTGCAGCCCATTGCCAATTTCCGACATTGCTTGATTGTTCATAGTCCAATAATTTGGTAGCAAAATAGGCTTCACCCCAACGCCAGTCAATCAGTAAATGTTTGCACAAGAAACTCGCCACCACCATTCGCACCCGATTGTGCATGTGTCCAGTCGCATTGAGTTCGCGCATTCCTGCATCTACAAAAGGATATCCTGTTTTTCCTTCGCACCATTTTTGAAATTCTACTTCATTATTGTTCCACTGAATGGCATCGTATTTAGGTCGAAAACATTGGGTATTGGTATGTGGGAAATGCCACAGAATTTGCATAAAAAATTCCCTCCAAATAAGCTCATTCAAAAAAGTTTCGTTGTCGTCTAAAATTGCTTTTGCTACCATTTTTCGGATACTCACTGCGCCAAAACGCAAATGGGTTCCTAGCATCGAAGTTCCTGAAAGAGCTGGAAAATTGCGAGTATTTTCGTAATTGTGAATTCGCTTTTCTGAAATATCAAAAGGAGTCACTTTTATTTCAGATGGCTCGAAACCAATATCAGATAACTTTAAAAAAGGATAGGAATGGGTAGCAACGTTTGCAAGTAACCCTTCTGAATTGAAATGTGTTAATTTTGTTTTTTTAAAATTGTCTTTCCATTTTTTGGAATAAGGCGTAAAAACTACATAAGGCGTTTGGTCTTCTTTTACCACTTCGCTCTTTTCAAAAATCACTTGGTCTTTTGAAGTATTAAAACTGATATTTTTGGATTTTAATAACTGGACGAGTGCCTCATCGCGTTTTCTGGCATAAGGCTCATAATCCTGATTGGTAAATACAGCCTCTACTTTATTTTCAATTGTTAATTTTTCAAAAATGGATAAAGGGTCACCATAAAAGACGGCTAAAGTTTTTCCTTTTTTTTGTAATTCGGCATTTAACTTTTCTAATAATTCATGGATGAAACTTACCCTTGCATCGTCTTTTGGAAGTTGGTCTAAAATGTTTTTGTCAAAAATAAAAATAGGAAGTACATTTTTCGAAGTACTTAAAGCGTCAAAAAGACCTTTGTTGTCTTCCAAGCGTAAATCACGTCTAAACCAGAAAATAGTCATTTGGAGTGTTGTTATGAAATGGATTTATATACTCCGAAAAGTTCGATTAATTTGTTTTTGCGATATTCGAATATTTCATCAAGTTTGGGTTTAACTAAAAAAGGATGAACCATTTGTCCTAAAATACCCATTGGGATTTTGTAATCTACAATATCTTCCATTTCTACTCCGCCAGGAATTTCCTTTATAAAATGTTTGTGATGCCATAAGTCATAAGGCCCAAAGCGTTGCTCATCGACAAAGTATTTTAGAGGTTCCACATGGGTGATTTCGGTAACCCATTTCGTTGGAATACCTAAAACAGGGGTAACAATATATTGTATGATTTGTCCAGTAAACATAGGTCTGTCATCACCGGAAAGTGTTTTAAAGCCCATGTAATCGGGAGTAATTATTTTTAAATTTTTGGGATTAGAAAGAAAGTCCCAAGCCTCTTGAA
The DNA here is from genome assembly GCA_943328865.2 of Sphingobacterium thalpophilum. Lineage (GTDB taxonomy): Bacteria > Bacteroidota > Bacteroidia > Flavobacteriales > Flavobacteriaceae > Flavobacterium. The sequence continues at coordinate 6,931 of CALQBR020000030.1, read as the reverse complement.
GTGAAATGGGAATATTTTGCTTGTTATGTAAGGTGTAAATTTTCATGTTTTTTAAATTTTGGCAAAGTTACAATTGTTTATCTTTTGTTTTAAAATGTTAAACAGGAATAAATTCAAATTAAGGAATAATTAACATTTTAGAGCATTTGAATTTGTAATTTTGGAGTCAAATAAAATATAAAAAGATGAAAAAAATAATTATTGCTGTGGCTATTGTGATGGCCTCTTACGTGGTTCAGGCGCAAGTTAAGACGCCACAATCCAGTCCAAAAGCAGTTTTGAGTCAGGTAGTCGGTTTAACCGATGTGGTGGTTGAATATTCAAGACCTAGTGCTAAGGGAAGGGCCATTTTTGGAGATTTAGTTCCCTTTGGTAAGTTATGGCGCACAGGAGCAAATGCGAATTCTACGGTATCATTCAGTGAAGAGGTGGTTATTGATGGAAAGACCTTGAAAAAAGGAAAATATGCATTGTACATAAACCCAAGAGTTGATAGTTGGGAAGTCGTTTTTTATTCCAAAACAGATAACTGGGGAATTCCTGAAGTATGGAATGAAGCGGATGTTGCCTTGAAAACAAATATAAAGCCTGAAATCGTAGACAGAAATACAGAAACATTTACGATCAGCATTAGTAATTTAGATAATAATTTTGCCTACTTAGAATTTTCGTGGGAAAAAACAGTAGCAGCTGTAAAATTTGAGGTGCCAACCAAAAAAACTGCAATTGCTAGTATTGAAAAAGCCTTATCAGGTCCTACTGCCTCTGATTATTTTTCATCAGCACAATATTATTTTCAATCGAATGGTGATTTAGCTAAAGCGTTGAATTATGCTAATAAGGCCTTAGAACTTAACCCAGAAAAACCTTTTTGGTATACCAGATTAAAATCTTTAATTCAAGCTAAACTAGGAGACAAAAAAGGTGCAATTGAAACAGCTAAAATATCGCTTGTAGGTGCAACTGAGGCAAAAAACAACGACTATATTAAAATGAATGAAGACAGCATTTTAGAATGGAGTAAGAAATAAAAATGGTCTTTAAACTTAAAAATCCCGTTTCAGGTATAGCCTTGAAACGGGATTTTTTTATTGGATTTCAATTTTGGGACTTCTAAAAATAAGCAGCTGGAGTACCATAGATAAAATGACGGTTAATATCGCACCAATAAAATTGAGCCACAAAAAGCTGACAATATCCAAATAGTAAATATAAAATATGGTTAGTTGAGTGGTTACAGCACCCCAAAAAATGGCTTTGGCTTGAACGTATTTGACATAAAATCCTACCAAAAAGATTCCCAAAACGGTACCATAGAAGATGGAACCTACAATGTTTACCAATTGGATTAAATTTTCAAATAAAGTGCCCACACAAGCAAAAAGGATGGCAATAATTCCCCAAAGCAAGGTGAAAAATTTGGTAGCATTCACAAAATGTTTTTCTGATTTTACTACGGTCACATTTCGTTTGTAAATATCGATTGCTGTTGTTGAGGCCAAGGCATTTAGTCCGGAAGCTGAAGAAGACATAGCAGCTGAAAGAATCACGGCTAATAATAACCCAATCAATCCCTGAGGTAAGTAATTAAGAATAAAATGAATAAAGACATAATCCTTATCATTGGTTTCTGCTTTTTTATCGGCTTTTGAAATGAGTTCTTTGGCCTGATCACGTAAATCTTTTTCTTTAGCTGAAAGGGCAATTAATTTTTTACGCAAAATTGGATTGTCATAATTTTGGTTCAAATGATCCATATACAAAAGATTGAACTCTTTTTTTTCTTCATTTAAATTAACAAGCTGTTGCTCTAATTTTGCATATTCGGTCTTATAAGGCGACTTTTCAATAGCGATTTTATTGTTTGGGTTAAAATTTAATGGCACAGCATTGAATTGAAAGAAAACAAAAACCATAACACCGGTTAATAAGATGAAGAATTGCATGGGTACTTTCAAAAATCCATTCATGATTAAGCCCATTTGGCTTTCTCGAATGGATTTCCCAGATAAATATCTACCCACTTGCGATTGGTCTGTTCCAAAATAGGAGAGGGCTAGAAAAAAACCGCCCGTAATTCCGCTCCAAAACGTATATCGTGTTTCTGGGTCAAATGAAAAGTCAACGATATTCATTTTGTCATTGGCACCAGCAATATGCAAGGCATTACCAAAAGTCATATCGTTGGGTAATAAGTGTAAAATGAGGAAGAAAGTAACAATCATTCCGAACATAATCACGAAAACTTGTTGTTTTTGGGTTACATTCACGGCTTTGGTTCCGCCAGAAAATGTGTAAATAATCACCAATGTCCCAATAATAATATTGAGATGGGTTAAATTCCATCCCAAAAGGGAGGACAATATAATCGAAGGGGCATAGATGGTTAAACCGGTACCCAAACCACGTTGCACCAAGAAAAGAATAGCCGCTAAGGAGCGTGTTTTTAAGTCAAAACGCTGTTCTAAATATTCATATGCGGTAAAAACTTTTAACTTGTGGTAAATAGGAATAAAAGTAATGCATATCACTACCATAGCGATCGGCAAACCAAAATAGAATTGCACAAATCCCATTCCGTCATGATAAGCTTGGCCAGGCGTAGAAAGAAAAGTGATGGCGCTGGCTTGAGTCGCCATTACCGAAAGACCAACGGTCCACCAAGGGGTTTCGTTATTACCTAAAATATAGTCTTCCACATTTTTGGTGCTTCCTTTGGTCTTCCAAACCCCATAGACAACTATAGACAAAAGGGTAAATCCGAGTACAATCCAATCAATTTGTTGCATAGTTTAGGAGAATAATTCCATGATTATATAAAAAACTAAAATATAAATGGCATTGGAGAGTAAAACCCAAGTATAGTTTTTTTTCCAATAGGTTGTTTTTTCTTCGTTCATTTTGTTTTTAATTATCGTACAGAAATTAAATTTGCTAACAGTCGATAGGCACCAGATACGCCTTCGGGTAATTCTCTAAAGAAACTCAATCCAGTATAAATATAGTGTCCTTTTCCATATTTCGCCACTAGTAAAGCACCGTTTTTAGGCGTTTCTCCTTTGTCATTGGACGATAGAATAGGAGTGAAGGCGGCATCCCATTGGTTTGGGTAATATAAACCTTGCTCTTGTTTCCATCCTTCAAAATCTTTGGGAGTAATGGTGTTTGGGTAATTTAGCACAGCATGTTTGGGTGCTAAGAATCGCATTTCCGCGGCTTCTTCGGTAACCCGATCTTTTGAAATTTGAAGCATAAAAGGAGCAATTTTTTTTGCAATCAAGTCATTGGCGGTGTTGTATTGTACAATCATCGTTTTACCTTCTTTGACAAAATCAAACAATATGCTTTCTTTGGTATTTAATTCAGAAATGGTATTGTAAGCTCGTATTCCAGTGATTATAACATCAAAAGGGATTAAACTTTCTTTGGATAAATCTTCTGGTTTTAAAATAGAAACTTCGTAACCCATTTGAATCAAACCTTTTGGCACTTCATCGCCAGCGCCCATGATATAACCAATTTTTTCATTACCCGTTTTAATATCCAATTTGATGAATTTCGCTTCCGAAGGTTTTAAAACCTGTTGTTTCGAAATGTGTTCGTAAGTAATGTTAATTTGTTCTTTGTCAAAAGTTTTTCCATTTATTACCGCAACGCTTTTTACCGTAATTTCATCTGCTGTTTTTGGAGGGGTTACTTCAAAATAAACGGTTTGATCTTCTCCTTTTTTGGTTAATTTAAAAGGAATAGATTTCGGATTTACTTTCCATTTTTCAGGTACTTCCAATTGTAAAAAGCCTTCAACGGCATCTTTTCCCGCTTTTATTTTGACTCCAATATTTTTTGTTTTTCCAGAACTGAAAATCGCTACTTTGTCTACTATTGTCGAAGTCACATCTGGAACAATATCAAATGGATTATAGACTTCTCCCTTTACCTCGTCATTGTATTTAAAAACAACTAGTCGCTCAAACGGAATCATGACACCATTGATTTCAATTATAAAAGTGACTTTTAGCTGTCGAATGATATCTGGAATTCCAATATTTTTTTGATCGGTTACCTGATACATTCCTAATGATCCTTTTTCATTAAGCCAGTAAGGGGAAGTGTATTCGTAATGCGCTGGAATTTTTACCGTTATGGTTTTAGTGGTGTTCTTATTATTGGGTAATTCAGAAATGGAAAAAGGCTGGTTTTCGTTTGGAATGATTGCAATGGCATGCCAATTCATTTTTTCATTACTTCGGTTAATAGCTTCTAATTTTAATTTCAGCTCACTATTTGGAGTGGCCACTTGGTTCTCGGCTATGGCTTCGAGGTAGAGTCCTGCACAAGAAGCAATTATTTTTTTGATTTCCTCGGATTTAATGGTTTTCCAATGTGTTTCTTCTAAAGATTGAATCATGGTATAGGCCTTCACTAAATCAGGAATGCTTGCCGATGGATTTTTAAAGTCAAATTTTCGCTGTACATTTTCTAAAACCACACCTATAGTAGGTCCGTTTTTCACACGATTCCAAGAGGTATCAATTCCTTCAAAAAGATTATTCTTGTCTTTTGCGTTTTCGCCTTTAATGAATTCTAAATATTCCGTCTCTTCCCCACGGGTTCCGGTACTCCCAAAGCCTTGTGATTGATGACAACTGCGACTTAATGCGGCAATTTCTTGATTTGATTTACCAATAGATTGATAATACGTCCCCGTTTGAAGTGTCGCCATATTAGATTTGTCAGCTTTTTCAAATTTTTCAGTGCTGCCATAAAACCACCAAGATGTATTAAAGAACATTCTTTTGGGTTGCCAAGGTTTAACCCAATTCAATTGGTTTGGAAATATTTGTGGATTATTGGCTAAATCGAAACTTTCTACGCTCACTATTGCCGAAGCAGTATGGTGGCCATGAGTGGTTCCGGGGGTACGGTGATCGAAGCGATTAATGATGACATCTGGTTGGAACTTTCGAATGGCCCAAATCAAATCACTTAATACTTGTTCTTTATCCCAAATTTGTAAAGTTTCCTCAGGATTTTTGGAGTAGCCAAAATCATTTGCCCGAGAAAAAAGTTGTTCGCCACCATCAATTTTTCTAGCTTCAATGAGTTCTTGGGTTCTGATAACGCCTAGCAGTTCGCGCAATTCTGGCCCAATTAGATTTTGCCCCCCGTCACCACGTGTCAATGATAAATAGCCCGTTCTAGCCTTGTTTTCGTTGGCTAAATAGGTAATCAAACGCGTGTTTTCATCATCGGGATGTGCTGCAATATAGAGAACTGAGCCAAGGAAATTTAGCTTTTGAATTTGATTATAAATTTCAGAGGCATTTGGTTTTATTGGTTGCTGTGCCCAAATAACGTGCAAAGAGAAGAAAAATAATAGGAGTGCATGAAGCTGCTTTTTTTGCATTCTTTTTGATTTAATTTGCAATAGCTTCAAATATAGCAATTAAATCATTTTTGAAGAATTATTTATTTGATATAAAGATACAAATCGGTTGCTGTGTCAAAAAAAAACTATTTATTGGAGGTTTTACATTAAAAAAAAGACCTTTTGATAATCTTACTCTATTTGATTCTCTTTAGATTTTTCAATATTTTCTTCAGAAAAAGCTTGGTTGCCTTCGTTTATTGTCGAATTGTTGTTGGTTGCTTTTTCTGGATCAAAAAGCGTTAATTGGATGTTGTGCCAGGTATATGTTTTTGGTAAATCATCTCCCATTAAATACCCCCAAGGTTCTAAAGATTCAATTCTGTCGAAAATCACTTTTAAAATAGCAAGGATAGGAATAGCCAAAAACATCCCTGCAAAACCAGCGATTGCTCCTCCAATAATGATTCCAACAATAGAGGCTAAAGCATTTATTTTTACTTTGGAACTTACAATTAAAGTAACCAATAAATTGTTGTCAATAATCTGAACTATGGCGATTACTATAATTACCCCTAGGATCAATGATAAATCAGGGGAACCTGTAAGGGAGGCAATAATGCTTAGTAATCCGGCAAATAAAATTCCGATATAAGGGATTAGATTTAAAAGGCCTGTGATAATTCCTAGCACAATGGCATATTTCACGCCGATAATCATTAAACCAATAGAAGTTAAGGTAGTAACGGCAACCATTTGGATAATCAATCCGATAATATAGCTTTGGATGGAGACTTTAACTTCAAATAAAATAGTTTTTAAATTTTCCTGGTATTGGGGTTTGAATAATTTCGACAGAAATTTTATAAAATGGATCCGGTATAAAAGAAATAAAAAAGTATAAATGGGAATAAGAGTTAAATTCAGAAATGTATCTGTAAATGATGCTAAGGTGCTTCCAATGAAGGATTTGCCTGTTTCAATAGAACTTTGCGCGGCATTTGCAATTAATTTTTTTTGTTCTCTTTTACTTAAATTGAAATTATCACGGATCATCTCTTGAATGGTATCAAAATGAATCGAAAGATTGTTTTTTATCATCTCCCAATCATTGGCAATACTGCTAATTTGCCAAGAGATAAAGGTCAGGATTCCAATAACAACGAATAAAAAAAGGGTTATTGAAAAGATTACAGAAATTACATGCGGGAATCGTAGTTTTGATTTAAGAAAATGCGAAACGGGTCTTAATAAAATGGCAAAAAGTAAGGAAAGTAAAATGGGAATAATAATGTCTTTGCTAAGATATACGATTGAAAAAATTGCGATTAAACTGATTAAGGTAAAAGGGAGTTTTATATAAAAAGGAAGTTTTAGCGTAGGATTCATATAGCTGAATTTAAAAGACACTCAAGGTTTAAAATTTAAATATAGTGAATTTCAGTATATAAGAAAAGCGAATCTAAATTATTGTCTTCTATTCACACAATACACTATTAAGGAAAGCAATTTGTAGCTTCCCATCGTTTGGAGTTTCAAAACCCGAACAAAATAAAACCCGAT
>CALQBR020000029.1 GCA_943328865.2 Sphingobacterium thalpophilum | reverse complement strand
ATAATTTAAAATCTAATAGAGAATTTGTTCTGGAGATGGTTAAGTTAGATGGTTATGCATTAGAATATGTAAGTGAAAATTTTAAATTAGATAGAGAAATTGTTCTTGAAGCGGTTAAGAGTTATGGTAGAGCACTTCAATACGCAAGTGATACATTCAAAGCCGACAGAGAAATAGTTATTGAAGCTGTTATGAGTTATGGTTCCGCCTTAGAATTTGCTAATGATATTTTTATATCTGACAGAGAAATAGTTCTTGAAGCTGTTAAGAGTTATGGTGGAGCACTTCAATACGCAAGTGATACATTCAAAGCTGACAGAGAAATTGTTCTTGAAGCAGTTAAAGAAAGTGGTTGGGCATTAGAATATGCTAATGAAAATCTAAAATCAGACAAAGAAATTGTTCTTGAAGCAGTTAAAGAAAGTGGTTGGGCATTACAATTTGCTAATGAAAATCTAAAATCAGTCAAAGAAATTGTTCTTGAAGCGGTAAAGAGTTGTAGTTATGTATTTGAATATGCAAGTGAAAGCTTAAAATCAGATAGGTCTTTTGTAATCGAAGCGGTAAGAAAAGATGGTTCTGTATTAGAATATGTAAATGAAATTTTTAAAGCAGACAAAGAGATTGTTTTAAAAGCAGTAAAGAATACTGGTAGTGCATTAGAATTTGCAAGTGATAATTTAAAATCCGACAGAGAGATTGTTCTTCAAGCGAAAAAAAAGAGTTAATTTTTTGGGGTGATAGTACATTAGAATATTTAAGTGAAAATTTGAAGTCAGATAGACAGTTTTTTCTTCAAGCAGTAAAAAATAATGATGAATAGGTAGAATTTGCCTCTGCAAGCATAAAATCAGACAGACAGATTGTTTCAGAAGCAATAAAATTTGTTTTTGAAGATAGTAGTGCATTAGAATTTGCATCTGAAAACTTAAGAGCTGATAGATATATTGTTCTTGAAGCTGCAAAAATTTGGCGGTCGTTACAAATAAAAATATCTAAATACTATACTAAAAAAATGAAAACAGTAACAATCGTACTTGTAGTAATCCTAATAGCGTTTACGCTAGTGCAACTTTATTTTATAAATGCACAAAGAAATATTGAAACATACCCTTATGTCATCAAAAGAAAATATAAGCGATTTGAAATAAGAAGTTATGAAGCTACTTTATTCACCTCAGTCAAACTTTCCACAAAAGGATATAAAAATTCATCAAGTAAAGGCTTCTCTATTCTAGCGGGATATATTTTTGGGAATAATGAAAGGAATGAAAAAATAGCTATGACTTCCCCAGTCTCGATGTCGTTAGAGGATTCCATAACTATGATGTTTATGGTTCCTAGAAGATTTAATAAGGAAATGCTTCCTAAGCCTAATCAATCAGGTATATCATTTAAGGAAGAACCTGCAAAAACCGTTGCTGCGATAAGGTTTAGCGGTTGGGCTAATGATACTAAAATAGAAAAGTATAAACAGAATTTAAAAGCGGCTTTAGATGCTGAAGGTATAAAATATTCTAATCGATTTTATTTTTTTGGCTATAATGCACCTTATGAAGTTTTTAATCGAAAAAATGAAGTTATAGTTGAATTGTAATAAAAATAATAGCTAAGCCAAGAATATCATTAAACTAAATTTATAAAAGAAGACTGACGATGCTGTAACAAAGTCTGTATACCTGGCATTAAAAGAAGCTACCAAAAAATGGTCAATGCCAATAAGAAATTGGGGGATTGTTTTAAACCAATTTACCCTTATATTTGAAAAAAGGCTCAGATTATAAAATCTAAGCATTGACTTTTTAACTTACACACTTTGTGGGATAGTTTCATTAAAAACTTGCAACACCAATTGTTTGACATTGATAAGAATTACAATCACTTTGGATTAATATTATTGTTTTATAATATAAATTATAACACTTAATAAAGTCATTTTCTTCAATAGACACCTCTCTATCATTGCTTTTCACAGTTTGACAGTAGATTTTATATTTCTGTTTTTCCTCAATGTCATATGCAAATTCAGAAGACCAATAACAACATTTATCTTTAAAAACTTCATGATTATTAACGATTGTTGATAATTCATCTATACTTGCAAATCTAATATTTTTTTCTGTTATCCAATTCTTAGCGTCTACAATTCCTAATAAGTTTCCACTATCATAAAAAATTAATCCATGTGTTTGCTCATCATTTAATTGAAATACAATTCCACCATTTAAATCTTGACCAATCTGATATTTTTCAAAATCTATATTTGTTGTTTGGAGGGAATCGTTTGTATTACTTGTTGAATCTACATAACTTGACTGGTAATTTTCTTCTGGATATACTTGAGGAGATGGAGAAACATAAGTTGAATCGATATTAATTTCTTTTGATTTATCATTAATTCCTACATAGGAATTATTTAAGATAAAGAAACTTGAAAGTCCAAAAATAATTCCAATAATAATCGAAATTATATTTTTATCGTGCTCAATATGATTTAAATTGTCATTTGATTTTTTTAAGTTAATAAAATATGAGCTTACAATAAAATATATTGAAATACCTAATGCAACACTATTAATTATAAAAAAATGTGGCGCATATTTAACTCCTAATATACCATTTGTAAAGTTTTCTTGTTTGGTTCCAAATATTATAAAAGACGTTATCCATTGTTTTTCGTAATCAATGTACAAATACATTAAAGCTATAAGGGAAAATATACTAGCATAGTATCTTTTCCCTTTTATTATCGAAAAACCTATTATACTTATTATCAATGGTGAAATAAGAATAATTATACATGTTACCAAAATTATTATAATTAAAGCAATTAAAGCCCCAAACCCACTATCCCCTGTTTTTGGGGTTAATTTCCAATGTCCTTTTTCGAAAAAAGACCCAGGAATCCATATAGCATCATATTTTGTATTATTCATAATAATCAATTAGCATTAGCAATATTTATATTTTTTAAAGTTCTTTATAAATTACAAGTGATTTTATCATACCTAAATAGCTAATCCTATAATACCTCGATATCTTTATACCACCTATTCCATTTTTTAGCTGAATAAATGGGAAGCTATCTAATGAATTGCTTAATCCCCAACCTACAATAAAGCGACTAAAATAATCATTATATATGAACCCTATTTGTATTTGCACAGATTGTTTAAATCTAAAAGACTTGTAATAATTACTTTATTGCTAAATACCCTAATAAATTCGAATAAATATATCTCCACCAAATAAAAAAAGCAATTGCGTATCGCAATTGCTTTTTTGTTTTAACAAGAATTTAGTATTTATTTTGGCAAAGCCGCACCAACGGCTACCTCGCATCGGTGTCCCTCTTGTCCGTGAGGGGGATTCATCCCTTGGGCAGTTGTCGAAGGGGTATTGTTTATTACTACAGGAACTTCAGATGTAGTATAAGTAGTTTTTGATCCATCAGTCACTGACATAGGAGCACTTTTTGATGGTGCTGCCTGTGTTTTTCCGGGTGGCGCATTCAAAGGTGCCCCCACCGAAATATCACATCGATGGTTTGGTTGTCCGTGAGGGGGGTTCATCCCTTCTGCTATAGTTGCCGATATGGTTTTTGCAGGCAAAGCTGGATTAGCCCCTGTACTGTTTTGTTGCATTGACGAAGGCATTGTATTGATCGCAGCAGGACTATTCGTTTCAGCAGCAGGTGCTACACTTGAGGAACTTTCTTGCGGTTCAAGTTCTTTTTTGCAAGAAATCAACATTGAAGAAACGACTAAGAAGAGGCTAATTAAGGTTTTGTTACTCATTTTTAAACTGTTTTGATTTGGTTACGAATCAGCCAAAGCTCTTTTGGCGCGTCGGTCTCTAAGGGCATATTTTAATCGTTTTACTAAATAGAACATCACGGGTACCATCACCAAGGTTAAAACCGTAGCATAGGTGAGTCCGAAGATGATCGTCCAAGCCAACGGCCCCCAGAAAACTACATTATCTCCACCCATAAAAAAGTGCGGATTTAAATCCGTTACTAGTGTAAAGAAATCAAAATTCAACCCAATCGCCAATGGAATTAATCCTAAAATCGCGGTTAGTGCCGTTAACAATACTGGACGGAGTCTTGATTTTCCACTTTCAATAATGACTTCTTTAATTTCTTCTAATGACAAGTCATCGTGGCTTTCTAAATGATTGTCGGATACTTTTTGATCCATCAATAGGACAAAGAAGTCCATCAATACAATTCCATTTTTCACGACCACCCCAGCAAGCGAAATAATTCCCATCATGGTCATTAAGATGACGAAATTCATATTGGCAATGACATAACCATAAAACACCCCACTGAAACTTAACAAAACGGTAAACATAATGACTATCGTTTTTGAAACGGAATTGAATTGAAGTACAATAATGATGGTAATCCCGGCCAAGGCTAAGAATAGCGCATATAATAAGAAACTTTGGTTTTTACCTTGCTCCTCCTGAACCCCTGAAAAAGAATACGTTAGCTCTTTTGGCATTTCGTAATTTTTCAGTTCTGTTTTAATTTGCGTAGTGATTTCATCCCCATTGTATCCCGTGAGCACATTGGAATACACGGTCATAATACGCTTGTGATTCTTACGCTTGATTTGATTATAAGTATGCGTTTTTTCCGTTTTCGAAATGGCAGAAATAGGCACTTGCATAACCTGCCCATTGCTTTGATTTCTAAATGTTAAAGACTGATTAAACAGAATATTCTCATTTTTTCGTTGGTCATCTTGCATTCGCATTACAATATTGTAATCGTCATCGCCTTCTTTGTAAGTAGAAATCTCCTGACCATACACCGATCGACGCAGGTTAAAGCCTAATTGCCCCGTAGAAATACCCATACTTCCAGCATTTACACGATCCACTTTTACCTCTAGCTCTGGACTTTCCTTGTTGATATCCACGCTTAATTTCTCAATTCCTGGAATGTTTTTAGAATTGATATAAGCGATCATTCTATCAGACTCCTTGAGCATTAACTCATAGTCGGTACCTGTTAATTGAATACTAATCGGATAACCGGCAGGAGGTCCGTTGGCATCTTTCTCTACCGTAACAGTGGCTCCGGCGATTCCTTTTACTTTAGCACGGATTTCTTCCAGAACATCAGAGGTGTTAATGCCTTGGCGAAATTTGAACTCTGAAAAATTGACCGTTACCTTTCCTTTGTATGGCGTTTCAGAAGCCGAACCTGCATCAACGTTTGGATTTCCAGCCCCTACCCCTACTTGGGAAACGATAGACTCCGCTAAGAAATTTTCATCGGTTTTGGGATCAACATATTTTCCTAATATCTTAATTACCTGTTTTTCTACAAAAAAGGTTGCTTTATTCGTCTTTTCTATTGCCGTTCCTTGTGGATATTCAATATAAGCAATGACTTGATTGGGTATATTATCTGGAAAAAACAATACTTTTCTTGGAAACACCCCTACTAAAACAAAAGAAAGAAACAACATTCCGATAATTCCGATAAGCGCATACCATGCTTTTCTACCCGTTAGTATTTTTGCTAAAAACAGTTTGTATCGCTCTTCCATTCTTGGAAAAAAGCTATGTTGAAAATCTTGAGTCCACTGGAAAATCTTCCAATAATAAGCCCACATAAAAAAGATGGAGAACAATAAAAGGTGTCCAATACCGCGAAAGAATTTACTATCGGTGGTGTAACCTGGAATCGCAAAAAGCAATCCTAAAACCAAAAACAACAGGGTGTAGAATTTTAAACTTTTCTTTTTAATATTCTTATCTTCAATATCCATAGAACCACCAGTCATCGCAGCATTGATTACCATCGCAACAAATAAAGAGGCGCCAAGGGTAACGGTTAAGGTCATTGGGAAATACATCATGAATTTACCCATCGTTCCTGGCCATAAGGCAAAAGGCAAAAAAGCCATTAAAGTGGTTGCTGTTGAGGATATTACAGGCCAAGCAATTTCTCCAATACCAATTTTGGAGGCTTGAATGCGAGACAATCCTTTTTTCATATTGGCAAAAACATTGTCTACCACTACGATTCCATCATCGACCAACATCCCTAAGCCCATGACCAATCCGAAAAGGACCATCGTATTTAAGGTAACCCCCATAGCAGAAAGCAGAGCAAAGGCAATCATCATCGATAAAGGAATGGCTGCGCCAACGAATAGCGAATTACGTAATCCCATGGTAAACATCAACACAATCATTACCAAGATAATCCCAAAAATAATATGATTCGATAGCTCATCTACCTGGTGTTCCACCCGTGATGATTGGTCATTGGTTAAATCAACCCTTAGGTTTTTAGGCAAATACGTTTCTTGAGCGACTTTTATTTTTTCCTTAACCTGCTCGATAGCCGAAATCATATTTTGCCCAGAGCGTTTCTTTACGTTAAGCATAACCACTTCTCTACCCTTTTCACGAGCATAAGTCGTTTTTTCTTTTTCCTTAAAGCTTACTTTGGCAATGTTTTTTAAGTAAACTGTTCCTCCAAAAGATTTTACGATAACGTTTTCTAACTCTTTAGGATCCTTAATTTCTCCTACAATTCGGATATTATTTCTAGATCCTTGCGAGATAAGATTCCCGCCCGAAAGCGTCATGTTCTCATACTTAATCGCATTTTGGATTTCGTCAAATGTCACTTGAGCCGCCGTCATTTTAAAGATATCTACGGCGATCTCTACTTCTTTGTCATCTACCCCAAGAATATCTACTTTTTTTACTTCCGAAATTTCTTCGATATCGTCTTGAAGTAATTCACCATATTTTTTTAACTGTTGGGTGGTGTAATTCCCTTTTAGATTGATGTTTAGAATAGGTACTTCTTCCGAAATGTTCAACTCAAAAACATTCGGTTCTACTTTACTTCCATTATCCAAATTAGGCCAGTCAGTGCTTGCTTTGGCATTGTCTACCTTGTCTTTTATCTTAACTTTAGCCTGCTCTACCGTTACTTTGTCGTCAAACTCAGCGATAATCATCCCGTAATCTTGGAACGAACTAGAGGTCACTTTAGTCACCCCGCTGATATTTTTGATTTCTTTTTCTAAGGGCTTGGTAACCAATTTCTCTACATCCTCAGCCGAATTACCAGGGAATATAGACGAGATATAAACTTTATTTTCGATAATTTCTGGGAAATCCTCTCGAGGCATGGTGATATAGGCAACCAAACCCGCCACTACGATAATAAATGTTAGGATGTAAACCGTTACCCGATTGTCAACAGCCCAACTCGATAGTCCGAATTCTTTTTTTTGATGACTCATATTTAGGAGTAATTATATTTTTTAATGATTCGTTGAAACAATCTATAGATTAATGGATGCCTTAAAAGTTCGGAGCACTTAAAAATTCAATTGCATCCCATCCGAAATGGTATTGGCACCTTCGGTAACAATTTTGTCTTTGGCCGATAGTCCGCTTACAATTTCAGTTACATTATCAGAAGATTGTCCTATTTTTACTATTGTTTTTTTAGCGGTCGCGGTATTTTCAGTAGCATTCACGGCAGTGAAAACAAATTTATTCCCTTCAGCATCTTCCTGAATTACATTAGTAGGCACCACAATAGCTTTCTTATTAATATAGTCAATGATTTTAAGTTTGGCTACTTGGTTGGGACGCAATAAATTCTCTGGATTGGGAACACTCACTTCGATGCCAAAGCTTCGGTTGTTGGGATTGATGAAATTCCCAATTTGACGCACCTTCCCTTTATAGGTTTTGCCTAAAGAAGCTAAAAAAACATCCACTTCAATACCTTGTTTTAGTTTACCAATATACGTTTCAGGTACCGTAGTCGAAACATACATGTTTCCTAAGTTTACAATTCGCATCAAACCTTGCATACTAGGCGCAACGACTTGTCCTTTTTCTACGAAAACTTCGTCAATTGTTCCAGAAAACGGAGCACGAATCACTGTTTTTGCCAATTGGGCTTTGATCTGCGCCACTCCTTTTTGAGCAGAAACCATTTGGGCTTGTGCTTGAAGAAATTGAATTTCAGAACCTATTTTTTTGTCCCATAGATTTTTTTGACGCTCAAACGTGGTTTTTGCCAAAGCATATTGATTTTCTAAACTGGCTAATTGTTGGCTAATCCCAGCGTCGTCTACTCGTGCTAGTATTTGTCCTTTAACAACGCGGTCGCCCGCTTTAACCGTCAGCGTACTTAATGTACCACTAAATTCAGGTTGTACTAATATGTTTTCTTTGGTATTTACATTTCCTTGAATTTCAAGATAATGATTAAATAGGGTATCGCTTAGAGTTAATACTTCTACTAGAGCTTCTTCTTTCTTTCCTTCAAATTTTTCAAGTGCTTCATTAATTTTTGTCAAATCGGCTTGTAAAGCTGCTTTTCGCTCTATTAAAACCTTACTGTTTTTTGATTTAACCAGTTCGTCAATGCTTAACGTATTGTCTTTTTTAGAACAAGAAAATAAAAGCGCTGAAATACTTAGTAATGCTATTATTCTTTTCATTTTTTTTATTTTTTGGAGATTATTGTTGAGTAGTTATTTTTTCTAAGGCGGCCTTTTTAGTAATAATATTTACCATGGATTGTAAGTAATTCTGTTGGGCCGAATACAATTGGCGTTGCGCTTCGTTAAAATTAAAACTAGAAGAAAGTCCTTCTTTGAATTTAATTTGCTGCTTTCTTTCGATGCGTTCCGATAGGTTCAAATTGCTTTTTGAAGCCACATATTGTTCGATACTAAATTCGTAATCGCTTTTTGCTTGCTGGTATTGTAGCTTTAATTTTTGTTCTGTTCCCGAAAGGTTTGTCCTAGCTTGCTCATAAGCAATTTTAGCTTGTTGGGTTCTTGCCTTATCTCTGAAGCTACTAAAAATAGGCAAACTCAGACTTACCCCAGCATTAGAATAGCTGTGCCATTTTTGGGTGGTATTGGTAAAAGTAAACTGATTTGCAAAGGAATTGTAACCATAATTTAATTGTGCCCCAATAGTTGGCAAAGCCCTGAACCGTTCTAATTTCAACAACAATCGTTTGGACTCCATGTTGTTTTTACCTATTTGATAATCAACCGTATTGGTTACGTT
>CALQBR020000028.1 GCA_943328865.2 Sphingobacterium thalpophilum | reverse complement strand
CCTTTCATTTTTGCCCCACCAAAACCGCTTCCATATTCAAAACCTTTAACAGCATTGATGGACAGCATTGCTTTTCCTAATTCGGCATGAAGCTTATCAAAAACAGGTTCTCCCAAACCAATAGGGACATTTTGTAAAACACAGGTCACAGTTCCTCCAATGGTATCCCCTTGTTTGCGAATATCCTTAATATAATTTTCCATTTTTAATGCAGTCGCTTCGTCAGGACAACGAATTGGATTGTTCTCGGTTTTTGAAAAATCTAATTCTTGGTAGGTTTTATCAATAGAGATATCTCCCACAGAAGAAACAAAAGCATTAATTTTAACATGGGGCAAAAGTTGCTTTGCAATGGCACCGGCCACAACCCTACTTGCCGTTTCACGAGCCGAACTTCTTCCACCACCGCGATAATCACGAATACCATACTTCTGTTCGTATACATAATCTGCATGACTAGGACGGTAAGTGTCTTTTATATGGGAATAATCATCTGACTTTTGATTGTTATTGGGAATTAGAAATCCTATTGGAGTACCAGTTGTTTTTCCTTCGAAAATTCCAGATAGAAATTGCACTTCATCTTCTTCTTTTCTTTGGGTAACGATAGCAGACTGACCTGGCTTACGTCGGGACATCTCATATTGGATTGCCTCAAAATCAAGTAAAATTCCCGAAGGACAGCCATCAATAATTCCACCTAAAGCTGCTCCATGAGATTCGCCAAAAGTGGTGATTTTGAAAAGGGTTCCAAAGCTATTTCCCGCCATATTGAATAGTTTGAAACAAATGTATGATTTAACTTTAAAAGTATAAAGCATAAAGTTTAAAAGTTCCGAAATCAATTGCCAATTGAATCGTTTTAAAATCTACTGGTTTATATCTCCCTTTTTTTAGTAGAATAAACACCAAAGGACATCATAAATTTATTCCATAAAAACTCAGTTTAATTATATTATATTTGTAAATCTTAATAATTAAATTTTAAAAATCATGAAAATCAAAATCTTAACTGTTTTAGGTTTATTTACCATTCTAGTTTCTTGTTCTTCTGATGATCAATCCAATATTCCTGATGATTCAAATACAAAAGCTTATTTGCCATTAAAAGAGACTAGTTATTGGATTTATGATGTAAAAAGTTCAACTGTAAACGAAAGAGACTCTCTTTATGTGGACAGTGACATTACTTTCAATTCCAAAGCATATAAAATCCTAAAAACGCTAAATGCGCCATTTGGATTTTACTCCAATTCATTGCGCAATAATGGACTTAGAAAAGACGGTAATTCGTTATTACTTAGTGGATCTTTCGGAAATAACACCATAGACCAGTTGCCATTAAATATTGCCTTAGATGACTTTGTTATTTTTAAGGAAGATGCGCCAAATAATACTATATTAAGTTCCGTTTCAGAAGAAATAAACACAGTGATTAATGGTTATTCTGCCTATCCATTAAAGCTTACGTACAATTTAAAATCTAAGGCGATAGAAACTTTACCTACTTATACGGCTACAAATGGAACTGTTTATAATGAGGTTAAAACTATAGAAACAGTATTAAATTTAGAGATTTCAACATCTATAACTATTCCTGGGATTGGTATGATTCCATTTAAAATAATGAGGGCACAAGATATAGTTACTTCTAAACAATATTATGCGAAAAACATAGGGATGGTATATGCAAAAACTACCATTAACTACCAGTTAGAGGATTTTTCTAGCCTCCCAATAGCAATAACGATTCCTATTCCTCAATCATTTAATGACGTACAAGAGGAAATTTTAGATAATTACAAAGTAGAATAGAACTTTTCAAAAGGTTTAATCTTAAAAGCAAGAATAGCACAAACACAAAGTAATTAACAAGAGTCTGATTACAATAATTTAAACACCTATTTAATAAATCATATCCTTATGAAAAAATTTATTTTATCGAATATTCTGCTAATAGGATTATCCTTTTGCGTAAATGCCCAAGAAATTTCTAAAAATGCATTAGGACTTCGCTTTGGAAGTAACAACGGATTTGGCGCGGAAGTATCTTATCAAAGAGCGCTATCCAATAATAATAGAGTTGAATTGGATTTAGGATGGAGAAATAGTGATCAAATTAGTGCTATAAAACTAGTTGGTTTATACCAATGGGTTTGGAACATTGAAGGTAATTTCAATTGGTATGTTGGTGTTGGTGGAGGCTTAGGGAGTTGGAATCAAAGTTTTGATAAAACAAATGGAAGTTTTGCATTTGCGACTGGAGATATTGGTGTTGAATACCATTTTGATATTCCACTAATGGTTTCATTAGATTTGAGACCTGAATTTGGAGGAAATGGGTATTTCAAAAATAATTATGGTTCTGATATTGCATTAGGTTTTAAATATAAATTCTAATCACACACCTCTTTTAATCAAAAAAACGCTATAACAGGCGTTTTTTTTATTTAACACTAATTTCTTTTTTAGAATTTATCTTTACAATCGTATAGGGATAGGTATATTCTAGATTATTCGAACCTTCAACAATTGAATCATTTTCCTTTATAGTCAAAATAATTTCAGTTGGCGTTTCTTCGGCTGCTATAACCTCTATGGAAGCATTATTTGATTGCTTTTTTCCCATGTTAAGAATCAGAAAATTGGAATTATCGATATCATTGGGCTTTATTTTTCTTCTTAATTTCTTATCATTTTGTAGCATCCTAAATTCCCTGCTGTCCGAGATTACTTCAAAAAAATGAATATTACCTCCTCCATCCTTCTGTGTGGTCAAAACCTCAAACAAAGGTTTTTTTTCCACTACAGATGCAGTTGATCCCCCGCAGGATATGAAAATTAAAGATAATAAGAATAATGCTATTTTATTCATTATAGATACTGTTTGATCTTTTTATCCTAATAAAATAAGATTCGCAATTTGTCATCATTGTATGTGATTTGGATACATGCACATTTAAAATTCTTTATTTATCGTTTTTTGATATAAATCTTCGTATAAAGGTAATATATTTTCAATATCAAATTTTTCTGCAACCGACAAAGCATTCTTTTTAAATTCAGCTAAAATAATATCATCTTTTAAAATTCTCAAAGCATTTTGTGCCATATGATCCGTATCTCCTACATTACTCAAATAACCCGAAATACCTTCATAATTAACTTCAGGCAGACCTCCTGAATTACTTGAGATAATTGGAACACCCCAAGCCATCGCTTCCAAGGCAGCGAGACCAAAGCTTTCAGTTTCCGATGGCAACAAAAACAAATCAGTATAACTCAATATTTTATCAATTTCATTACTGTTTCCAAAAAATATCACTTTGTCAGTAATTCCTAATTCTTGGCATAGATTCTCAGCCTTTTCTTTTTCAGGACCATCACCTACCATCATTAATTTTGCTGGTATCTGCTGTTGAATTTTATTAAAAACAGTTATAATATCTGGTATTCGTTTTACTTTTCTAAAATTACTGATATGGGTGATTATCCTTTCATTTTCCTTCGCCATAACGGATCGATGACAGGAAATATTAGGGTTTTTAATAATATTATTCAATTCAATAAAATTAGGAATTACATGTATCTCTTTTTTAATATTGAATAATTTATACGTTTCCTCTTTTAAACTTTGAGAAACTGAAGTCACCACATCTGATTTATTGATACTAAAACTAACAGCTGGCTTATAAAAAGGATGATTTCCAACTAATGTAATATCGGTTCCATGAAGCGTTGTTATCATTGGAATATCAATTCCTTCGTCTTTAAGCATTTGTTTGGCCATATAACCTGCATAAGCATGGGGAATGGCATAGTGTACGTGTAACAATTCTATTTGATAAAGCTTAACCATATCCACCAATTTACTTGACAAAGCCAATTCATAGGGCTGGTAATGAAACAGCGGATACTCTGGTACGTTAACCTCATGATAATGCACATTGGCATTCAAAAGTGCCAACCTAACAGGTTGGCTGTAGGTAATGAAGTGAATTTCATGTCCCCTACGAGCTAATTCCAATCCCAATTCCGTAGCTACCACGCCACTTCCTCCAAAAGTAGGATAACAAACTATTGCTATTTTCATTAGTGTATTTTAGTGGAACGAATTTACCAAAACCGAACTTCTTATGAGGCAAAATTATGTTAAATAAATAAAAGCATTGGTATGAAACTATTCGAAATAATAGTGCTGTTCAAAAACGAAACTAATTCATTATAGCCTCGTAAATTACCTTCTGAATATCCTCCCGAATATTTTCCTTAGACAAAGTATTGGTTGCATTGGTTCCTGGAAAAGTTCGGTTCGATAAGAAAATATAAACTATTTCATTTTCCGCATCAGCCCATGCGATTGTTCCTGTAAAACCAGTGTGACCAAAACTAATCATAGGCACACAACCACATGTTGGTCCTGAAGTTCCCAATTGAGGCTTGTCAAATCCAAGTCCTCTCCTATTTGCTTCTTCACAGAAATGACAGGTATTGAAATCATCAAATGTCTTTTCAGAAAAATACCTTCTACCGCCGTAAGTTCCTTTCTGAAGGTACATTTGCATCATTTTGGCTAGATCCATTGCATTAGAAAATATTCCAGCATGACCGCCGATGCCACCTTCCATGGCAGCTTCCATATCATGAACATAACCCTGAAGTATTTGATGACGGTAATAAGTATCTATTTCAGTTGGCAGAATAACACTTTTCTCAAATTTGCGCAACGGATTATACATCGTATGATTCATACCAAGCGAATTATAGAAGTTCTCATCACTCAAAACATCTATTTTTTTACCAGTCATTTTTTCTAAATACTCTTTCAGAATAATAAATGTAAAATCACTGTATTTATATTCTTTTTTAGGCAACAACTTGCTATTCGCAATCATTCTCATAATTGTATCGTGATAATCGTTCCGAATAAAAAGACTATCAGCTACTTGTTTGGAGAATTGCTCGTCATAGGTTTTTCTATAATATTTTTCAAGAGGAACACCCGCACTATCAATTGTCTTTTTGTAAAAAGGAATCCAAGCCTGCAAACGGGCATGATGAGACAACAAATCTTTGAAAGGAATGTCATTTTTATCCGTATTTTCAAAAAGAGGAAGCATTTCTCCCAATTTGGTTTCCAAATTAACTTTGTGCTCATCGTATAATTTCATCACATTAGGTAATGTCGAAATTATTTTAGTTATAGAAGCAATGTCATAAACATCTGAATTTTTAACTTTCGTAATGTTATCATAAGTAGGAGACCCAAATGATTTTTGATAAATTACCTTTCCCTTTCTAGCCACAAGTAACTGAATTCCAGGTGTCATTTTTTTATCGATGGCTTTATTGGCTATAAAATCTATTCCAGACAAAATAACAGGATTCATACCTACATTTTCAGGTGAAGCGAAACCCAAACGATTCAAACGATGGGTAGACAATCCATCGTTCACTTTGAAATTTTCGTTAATAGAAACTGGCAATTTCCCTTTCGCAGCAACAGCTCCAAAAATTAATTCTGCTGAAACAACCTGTGCAATATCTGCATTTTGATAGGAAACAACAACCCCTTCTATTTCATCAAAAGAAGGTAAAGCCAATAAGGAATAGGGTTTGGTAAAAACATCTAAAATCACATGATTGTTTTTGGCTATTTCTTTTAAGTAAAGTAATTCTTTATCGCTAAAATCTTGTTTTTTCCAAGCTTTATCCGATTTGTGAAAACCAATAATTACCGTATTATAATTCTGAAGTTGAACTTTCAAACTATCGATATTCTCATTTGCAACTTCAGTAACTTCAGCATATTTTTTTAAAGTCGAAACAAAAGAACTATTCACATCATCTCCTAATTTAACATAAGCGATTTTGTGATGCTCTAAATTTTTAATGGGTAAAATCTCGTGCTTATTTTTAAGAACGGTAATTGCATTTTCATACAATTCATATTGTAAGGCTTCATTTGAAGTTGGATTAATCTCCTTAACCAAATTTAACGGTTCAATGGCTTTATATTTATTCAAACCGGCAAAATATTTATACTTTAAAATCTTTTTGACAGAATGCGCGATTCTTTCTTCTGATATCAAACCATCTTGATAGGCTACACAAATTTTATCCAAAGCCATCGGTACATTTTCAGAAAAAAGCAAAATATCATTACCCGCTAAAAAAGCTTCCAAATCGATATCTCCGGGATCTAAAGCGGTATTATCAGGTCTTTTAAAATTGCTAGCGCCTTTCATATTCAAAGCATCTGTAAAAATCAAACCATCAAATGCCAATTGTTTTTGAAGAATATTGGACACTACATTATACGAAATCGAAGACGGATAATTGATTCTCGACTCCAGACTTGGAACATTCAAATGGGCTACCATCACAGAGGCTAATCCTTCGTGAAACATTTTTCTATAAGGATACAACTCTACTTCTTCAATGCGTTCTTTCGAAAAATTAACCATTGGTAGAGAATGATGGGAATCGGTTTCCGTGTCGCCATGACCTGGAAAATGTTTTCCTGTGGAAAATACGCCCTGTCTCTGTACGCCCTTCATTAAAGCAATGGCATTTTCGGTTACATTCTCTTTGTTTTCCCCAAAAGAACGAAACCCTATAATTGGATTCCGTGGGTTTGTATTGATATCTAAAACAGGTGCGAAATTGAAATGAATCCCCATTCTTTTGCTCTCTTGCCCCATTCTTTGGCCTACTTTCTCGATTAGCTTTGTATCCCGAATGGCACCAAGAGTCATATTAAAAGGATATCTAAAAGTAGAATCCAAACGCATACTCAAACCCCATTCTGCATCAATTCCTATAAAAAGTGGAACTTTTGATTGGGCTTGAAAACGATTGGTTAAATTAACTTGTCTTACAGGTCCGCCTTGAAAAAAGATCAATCCGCCAATTTTTTGATTCGCGATGAGCCTATCAATCGAATTTACATGTGTGGTATCTTTATTAGAATAGGCCGCTACCATAAAGAGTTGCCCTATTCTCTCATCAGCAGTCATTTGGCTGTAAATACTGTCAACCCATTTTATTTGATCAGCTGATTCCTTAAAAAAAGGGTTTTCAAACGGGGTTTTGGTTTCTGATAATTTAGATTCACCAATGGTTACTGTTTTTATATTTTTTCTACTAGAACAACTAGCAACCAATAGCAATATAGCTACAATAAAAAATAGTCTGGTTATGAATGATTTCATTAATTTTTTTTGTTTAAAAAAAGCGACTGTGCCAACTCTCACCTGCAGGGACTTCCCAATATTCATGCCATTCCCCAAGTGTATTAATCAAGTTATTAAATACTATCGTATTCTCGGTAACCGCTTTGTCCTTTGCCATTTTCTTAAAGTCAATCAACGTTTTATGTGCAATATGCTCCCCTAATTTAAAAGTCACATTCATCTTATCCAATAAATCAACCGTATATTTTTGTTCTAAACTTTGAATAAATTGAACCGAAGCATCAATCGCACATCCTGTTGCCATTTGATTTTCTTGATTGACAGCAATTACAATAAAACGGTTGTATTTGATTTGAAAAGAAGCTTCTAGACTTGTTCCATGAGCTGCCCAATCTGTTAAAAAAGTGGCTAAAGCTTTTTCAATCGCTACAACTTCATCATCTGAGAATTTTCTATTGGATTGATAAATCCAAATTTTTGATTCCTCAGGAAGGGTATTAAAATCTACTAACATAATTTTTTTATATGTTACAAAAATACCTTTTTAGAACTATATTACCTCATAAAGCATTTAATTAATTATTCTAAAAAATAATCAAAACTAAAGTCAAATAGCTTAAAAAAATCCAAAACCATTGTATATATAAACTAAAAAGGGTTAAAACTGAAACTAGCTTTAACCCTTTTAAAAATTTTTCATAATAACTAAATTATAAATCCTGAGCATTTGCAATCAATTCTGCAATATCCATGACTTTAACCGTTCCTTCTTTTTCTTTATTTTTAACGCCATCTGTCAACATCGTGTTACAAAACGGACAACCTGCCGCAATGATTTCTGGGGCGGTCTCTAGTGCATCTTCTATTCTCTCGATATTGATCTCCTTCTTTCCAGGTTCTGCATCTTTAAACATTTGGGCACCACCAGCACCGCAACATAATCCATTGGCACGGGAGCGCTTCATTTCGAATAAAGCAGCATCTAATTTCTCGATTAACACTCTCGGGGCTTCATAAATATTATTGGCTCTTCCTAAATAACAAGGATCATGAAAAGTAATTCTTTTTCCTTTAAATTGACCTCCTTCAATGGTTAAACGACCATCATCTAATAATGATTTTAGAAATTCGGTATGGTGTACCACTTCGTATTTTCCGCCTAATTCTGGATATTCATTTTTCAGGGTATTGAAACAATGCGGACAAGCGGTTACTATTTTTTTTGCTTCGTAGGCATTGAGAACTTCAATATTCATCATGGCCTGCATTTGAAACAAAAACTCATTACCAGCACGTTTGGCAGGATCACCTGTGCAACTTTCTTCAGTTCCAAGCACAGCAAAAGACACATTCGCGCGATTTAGAATACGGACAAAAGCTTTGGTTATTTTTTTAGCCCTATCATCAAAACTACCTGCACAACCAACCCAAAATAAAACTTCTGGTTGCTTGCCTTGTGCCATCATTTCAGCCATTGTTGGCACTATTAAACTTTCTGACATATTTTTATATTTAGTTGCAAACGTACAAAGTCGCAAAGTTTACATTTTCATTTATTTATTCGTGTTTGCCGTCATCAAAAACCTGAATAGTCACTTCTTTGTTCACTAAATCGGTAAACATTCCTCTATAACGAGTTGCTTTCACCAAATGATTGTCAATCCAATGATAATTACCTCCTCTTGGTTTACCCATTAGCATACCATGGTATTTGAATCCATGTTTTTGCAACCATGCTTCGGTAATTTCTCTATGCGCCTCCGTTCTGGAAGTAAAAAAGAAAATAACATGACCCTCATCATACCATTTGTTTAAGGTCACTAAAGCATCCGGATACAAAGCGGCAGTTGCCATTCTCTCAGGCTCTTCATTTGGAATATCATCACAAATAGTTCCATCAATATCAATCAAATAATTCTTAATTCCTTCTGGAAGAATTGGACTAATGGTTTCTCCATTTGCTGTTGTAGCCACTAATTTTTTATCTAAATCTTCAATATTCATGGTTTCCTACTTTTATTGTTCATCCTTCCAATTCAATCGGTCTTGCTGATTGTATTGCCATGGGGCTCCATTGTTTTCAATATTAGCCATCAT
>CALQBR020000027.1 GCA_943328865.2 Sphingobacterium thalpophilum | reverse complement strand
TGGATCTACATATTTAAAAATCATTTCGGCAAAGGCGACCCCAGCAATAATCCCATGATCTTTAACTAGCAGTTTTGCCGATCCTTGAGTTGAGGCAGGAATACAAGCCAATGAACTATAATCACCATCCCCTACATCTTCACGAATGGCATTGGCTATTATCAATTGTAACTCTTTTTGAAACTGAGCTTCGCTAATCATTTTATTTGAATTTTTAAAGTATGCTAAAGTAAGATTTTATTTGATGATTTAAAAATGTGCTGATTTGGAATAATCACAAAACAGAATTAGGTGGTATAAAAATATCTTTAAAGAGATGTGTAGCTATAAATCCAGTAATGCAAAAATACAAATCGCTATTTATCAATGCATTAACATTGTTTAGTTTGTATTTTTTGTAAATTTAAATTGTTGACATTTAGCAAAATAACAACTCCCCTCCATTTACCTTTTTACTTATATCCTTATGAGAACTGATTTAGAAATCAAACCCCAAAGATTTCTTATTTGCTTTGGTGATTCAGTTATAGAAAAGTTTGAAAATTTCAAAATCAAAAAAAGATGAAAACACCAATCACAATCAAATCAGGTAAAAACAAAATCAGTAGCCGTATTGCACTATTTATTTGTTTGGCATTTAGTTTGAACACCTTGGGACAACAGGTTAATTCGACACTAATTGAAACATGGAGCATTGACAATTGGGAGAATTTTATGCTAGTTACCAATACTTACAGTGACAGTCGTTTGACCAATACTCTGTCTCAAAATTGGATTACCGCAACCAGTTCATGGAAAAATACTTCTCAATCTAATTACACTTACAATAGCAATGGAGATATAAATCAAATCATTATTCAATCTTGGAATACCAATTCTAGTGTATGGAGCAATTCCCAAAGAATTACATTCTCCTATAATTCTTCTAATAAAGTACTCTCCACCATTATAGAAATATGGATGATTAGCAATTGGCAAAACACTTCAAAAACCATCAATACTTATGATGAATCTGATTATTTAACAAATTCGATATCCCAAACGTGGATTTCATTTTCAAGTACTTGGCAAAATTCTACACAAACTCTTTATGCAAACAACCCAAACGGTACTTTAAGTGTCGAAACACTTGAATTATGGAATAACGCAACTATGGGATGGACGAAAAATCAAAAACAAACCTATTCTTATGATTCCGCAAAAAATGTTTTAACGGAACTCAAGCAGATGTGGGCTGACGGAACTTCTACATGGGAAAATACATCAAAAGAAACCTATACCTATAATAGCGCCAATAAAGTACTTACCGACATTTATGAAATCTGGATGGGTGCAAATTGGGGTAATACAACCAAGGATACTAACACGTATGACAGTAGTGGTTACCTGACTTATCATCTGTCCCAAAATTGGTTAATGCTTTCTGATTTATGGGAAAATAGTGATCAATCTTTTTACACCAATAATGCCGAAGGATACCCTACCCAAATTGTAACTCAAAATTGGGACAGTGATTTAAGTAATTGGAATAACGCCCAAAGAATGTCATTTAACTATACCCCTTTAAGCATTTCTGATTATGTCATTACAAACGATTTTCGCGCCTATCCAAATCCTGTATCAGAAAATATAACGATAAAAAGCAACAACAGCATTTCTGGATTACCCTATTGTATTACCGATCAAATTGGCCGAACAATTAAAATTGGAACTCTTAATACAAACGAGACTAATATTGATATGACCCCATTGAACTCCGGGATTTACTTTATTAAAATTGGACAACCCGAGAAACAAACTCTTAAAATCGTTAAGAAATAAAAAGACAACCAATCGGGTTTTATTGGATCGTAAAAGATTTAGTTGTGTGGCGATTATGAATCATATTTGGAGGTCAGTTTTAATATTATAATAAATAAAGTGAATTCCTTTTTGGCTTTTGTAACTTTGCTTCTTTGAAAGACTACCCCAATGAACATCAAACTCATCGCTATTGGCAAAACCGATAACAAAGCATTACAGACTTTAATCGAAGATTACACCAAAAGACTGTCCTTTTATATCAAATTTGAATTGGAGATTATTCCAGATATTAAAAAAGTAAAAAACCTTTCAGAAAGTCAGCAAAAAGAAAAAGAAGGAGAACTTATTTTAGCGAAAATAACACCTACTGACCAACTGATTTTGTTAGATGAAAATGGAAAAAACTTTTCCAGCGTTGGATTTTCAGATGAGTTGCAAAAGAAGATGAATTCAGGTGTGAAGACGTTAGTTTTTGTAATTGGAGGACCTTATGGTTTTTCTGAAACCGTTTATACCAAAGCGCATGGAAAAATTTCATTATCGCTGATGACCTTTTCCCATCAAATGGTTCGGTTGTTTTTTATAGAACAATTGTACCGTGGTTTTACGATTTTAAGAAATGAACCTTATCACCATCAGTAATTTTTGAAGGTAAATTTAAGCTTAAAATCAAGGTAAATAAAGTAAGTCGAAAGTTTTAAAATCGTAAAGAAAAAAGTCCAAAAACCATGGAAGATCAATAAAAATAAAAATATTGGGTTGTCCTGTTTATTTATAAAACACAACATCAAACAGTATTCATTATTTAAAAGATATATTCTTCAGAAACCCCACCCTTTAAACGATTATTTTCAAGAAAAACTTGATATTGAATATAATTCCCGTAGCTCATGTTTTTATCAAAACAATAAGCTATTTTAGTTTTGTTGTCAGCTTGTAACGTATGGAGATACTTCTGAAGAACTTCTTTCTTAACTAAAACAGCATTTGCATAAATCAAATGGTGTTTTGTGAAAAACAATACAATTGCAGATTTTGGTTTTTCTAATTTATAATACTGATTGGTAAAAGGGATAAAAGCCAAGTTCTTTCCAATACTATCCGCATAAGCGTAATAATTTTGGGCCTTTTCGTTTTTATGTGCTTTTTCCTTGCGTTTCTTATCCTGTAATTTGATAATTTCAGGAATCACAATCCGCAGCGGCAAACGTTTATCGATATTAAAAATCCAATTGGTAGAAATAATCGTATTCTTTCGATTGACTTCCGCCAAAGTGTCTTTCCCTTTTACTCTAAAGAAAACATATACAGGAGAAACATCAGTAATACTTTTCACAACCGTTCTATCTGATTTGGGCAACAATACCGATTCTTCATTACCACAAGCAAAAAAGATAAAAAAAAGGATTACACTAAAATATTTCATATTGATGGGTTGAGTTTATTATATAAGGTAATACATTCCATCGCTTCTTTTACATCGTGAACCCTTAGTATTTTGGAGCCCTTAGTCAAAGCTATGGTATTCAAAACGGTCGTTCCATTTAAGGCTTCTGACGCATTAGAATGTAATGGTTTATAGACCATTGATTTCCTAGAAATACCTGCTAATAAAGGTAATTCTAACATTTGAAACAATTCCATTTTTTGCAATACCTCATAATTTTGATCCGTTGTTTTTGCAAAACCAAAACCGGGATCTAAAATCAAATCGTTAATTCCTAAACTTCTGGCTTGATGTACCTTTTGAGAAAAATAAAAAAGCATTTCCTTGACAATATCCTTGTAATCGGTCATGGTCTGCATGGTTTGGGGCGTTCCTCGCATGTGCATCATGATGTAAGGAACATTATGTTTTGCAACAACTGCCATCATTTGTTCATCAAGACTTCCAGCTGCAATATCATTAATTAGCGCGGCACCATTTTCGATTGTCAATTGGGCTACTTCACTTCTAAAAGTATCTATTGAAAGTAAAGCCTTTGGAAAGTGTTTCAAGATTAAATCAACAACAGGAATAATCCTAGCTAATTCTTCTTTGACAGACACAAAATCAGCATTGGGTTTGCTTGAATAAGCACCGACATCAATAAAAGTGGCCCCTTCAGCAAGCATTAATTCAACTTGAGAAAGTATTTCCTGTTGATTTTTATACTTTCCACCATCAAAAAAAGAGTTGGGCGTCACATTCAAAATCCCCATCACTTTGGGAGTAGCTAAATCGATCAGTTGCCCTTTGCAATTAATAGTCATTGGTTTGGCTTTTTTTTAAAAGACTGCTAAATTTCTCAATCAAAAAAAATATACTATTTTTGGGGAAATTTGAATACAAATATACACCAATAATGAAGAATACTTCCCAAGAATATGATACGGTGATTGCGATTTGTCGCGATTTGTTTATCAATAAAATGAAAGATTACGGCAGTGCTTGGCGTATATTAAGATTACCTTCGTTAACTGACCAAATTTTCATAAAGGCACAACGCATCAGAAGCTTACAAGAAAATAACATTCGGAAAGTCGATGAAGATGAAACTGGGGAATTCATTGGTATTATCAATTATTCGATTATGGCTTTAATCCAATTGGATTTAGGAGTGGTAGACCAACCGGATCTTGATGTGATCAAAGCAACCGAACTATACGATGCAAAAGTCAAACTCACTAAAGATTTAATGGAAGCCAAAAACCATGATTACGGGGAAGCTTGGCGAGAGATGCGGGTAAGCTCACTAACGGATTTGATCTTACAGAAATTACTCCGTGTCAAACAAATCGAAGATAATAAAGGGCAAACTTTAGTTTCTGAAGGGATTGATGCCAATTATCAGGATATGATTAACTATTCCGTTTTCGCATTAATTTTAATGGATTTTAAAAAATAAATCATGAAAAAAGGTTTCATTCAATTTTCTAGGATTTTCGTAGGGCTATTGTTCATCATCTCAGGCCTGATAAAACTAAACGACCCTGTTGGTTTCTCATATAAACTGGCTGAATATTTTAGCGAACCCGTATTCAACATGCCTTTTTTGGTACCATTCTCATTAGCTTTAGCTTTGTTTTTAGTAATTATCGAAGTGGTTTTAGGGGTAATGCTGCTGATCGGGTATCAATCAAAATTTACGATATGGAGTTTATTGCTCTTGATTGTGATGTTTACTTTTCTGACTTTTTACTCTGCCTATTTTAATGTAGTCAAAGATTGTGGTTGTTTTGGTGATGCTTTAAAATTAACGCCTTGGCAATCTTTTACAAAAGACGTGGTCTTGTTATTTTTTATCATCATCCTGTTTTTTAACATCAGATTAATCAATCCTTTATTTAGAAATAAACTACAAATTTCAACTACTTTAACCAGTATTGGCTTGTGCCTATTTATGGCGTACTGGGTTTTTTATCACTTGCCAATAATCGATTTCCGTCCTTTCAAAGTAGGCAATAGCATTCAAAAAGGAATGGCAATTCCTGAGGGTGCCGCCAAATCGGTGGTTGAGATGATTTTTATTTATAAGGTCAACGGAGTAGACAAAGAGTTTACTGAAAAAGACTTGATGGCTATTCCCGAAGGAGCTACTTTTGTAGACCGAAAAGACAAAGTAATCACAGAAGGCTACGTCCCTCCTATTCATGACTTTACTATGGAATTAGATGGATCCGATTACAAAGAGGAATTATTGGAAAATCCAAAATTACTTGTCTTTGTTACCTACGACTTATCAAAATCTGATAAAAATGGTTTAGCGAAGTTGGAAAAACTGAATCAACAAGCCAAAATTAAGGGATACACTGTAATTGCTATGACCGCGTCTTTACCCGATGAAATTGCCAAAGCAAAAAAAGACTTCGGATTTACTTTTGATTTTTATTTCTGTGATGCTACGACACTTAAAACTATTGAAAGAGCAAATCCGAGCTTGGTGATTTTAGAAAAAGGAACCATCAAACAAAAAGTCCACCATAATGACCTTGACCTTTTGAAATTATAATTTTGCTTTATCTTATTAAAATATGAAAAAAATAGTCGCCTTACTACTTATTATTTCCAGTTTTTCGTGTTCCAATGCTCAAAAAAAGGAATTTTCAAAAGAGGCTTTAGCTGAAAAATTATTGACTCTTGAAGGAACAACAATCGCTTTTGATGAAATACTAAAAAAACACCAAGGCAAGACAATCGTACTTGAAATTTGGGCTTCTTGGTGTGGGGATTGCATCAAAGCAATGCCAAAAACAAAAGAGCTACAATTAGCAAAACCTGAAGTTGCTTATGTATTCATTTCGATGGATAAAACCGTTGAAAAATGGAAACTCGGAATTGAAAAACACGAATTAAAAGGCGATCATTTCATGGCTCAAGATGGCATGAAAGGTACTTTTGGAAAAGCAATCGATTTAGATTGGATACCTAGATATATTATTATCGACAAATCTGGAAAAATTATTTTATATCGAGCCATCGAAACCGAATTCGACACCATCCAAAACATCCTTAAATCACAAAAATAATGAGACATAAAATAGTTGCCGGAAACTGGAAAATGCATAAAAATGCAGCAGAAACCGAAGATTTATTAAACGATTTAATCGATCAGTTACCCAATGACAAGGATGCTGAAATTATTGTAGCCCCTACTTTTGTAAACTTGGCTTCTGCTGTAGCACATTTAGAATTCACTAATATAGATGTGGCCGCACAAAACATGCATCAAGCAGAAAATGGCGCTTTTACTGGTGAAATTTCTGCCGATATGCTAAAAAGCATTGGGGTAAACACTGTCATTATTGGACATTCAGAGCGTCGTGCCTGTTTTTATGAAAGCGATGCGATTCTAGCCGCAAAAGTAAATACCGCTTTAAAACATCATATGCGTGTTATTTTCTGTTTTGGAGAAGAACTAAAAGACCGTCAGTCAAAAAATCATTTTACCATTGTAGAAAACCAATTGCGTAACGGATTATTCCATACTGAGGCTAAGGATTGGAATTCCATTGTTTTGGCTTATGAACCGGTGTGGGCTATTGGTACAGGCGAAACGGCAACGCCCGAACAAGCGCAGGAAATGCATGCTTTCATTCGTGAAACCATCCGTAAGCAATTTGGAAGTGAGATAGCCGAAGAAGTTTCTATTCTTTATGGTGGAAGTGTAAAACCCGATAATGCTAAAGAAATTTTCTCTAAACCAGATGTCGATGGGGGGTTAATAGGTGGTGCCGCTTTAAAAGCAAGCGATTTCGCCGCAATTGTGAGTGCGATATAATTATTCTAATATAATTTTGATAAAGCGGTGATTGAAATTACCGCTTTTTTTATGATCACTACTCACTATTAGCAATTCCTAAATAAAAAGTCGTTATGTAAAAAATCTAAAAATCGGTATCAGAATTTTGAGTACCATTTCCTTAAATCTCTACACGTGCTTGCAGCTTTTAGAAAACTAACACACTCATAAAGACTTTAACCAAATAAAATCTATCTTTGCTTAAATTACTATAAAAAATGACAAACAACGATATCCTTAAAAAACTACGTGTTGCCTTAATGCTGCGTGATGATCAAATAGTTGAAATCTTAGAATTAGTAGATTTTAGAATTACAAAATCAGAATTGGGTGCTTTTTTCCGTGCCGAAGACCATGAAAACTACATGGAATGTGGCGATCAAGTGTTGCGCAATTTCTTAAATGGCTTGGTAATCCACTTGCGCGGTACTAAAGAAAACCCGAAAAATCCAGCGGATATTTTGGCCAAACACAAATCCGAAATACCAGTAAAAGAAGGGGCGAAAGAAAGAGAAGATTTCAAACCGAAACCAAAAACTGAATTTAAGAAAAAACCTGTATCCGGCTCGAAACCAAGAGATAAAAAACCGGCTCCAAAAGTACAAGTCGTTGAAAATGTAAGATACAAAAACGGTAAAAACAAAAAATGATAACCTTTCTATTGATTTTATTTCTGAAAACAAAAAAAACCTGAGCTTTAAAACTCAGGTTTTCATATTTATAAGGCTTTTTATCTAACTAAGATAAAGCCGCTTTTACTTGATCTGCTGCTTCTTGGAATTCAACTGCTGATAAAATTGGCATTCCTGAATTATCAATTAATTCTTTAGCAATTTCAGCATTGGTTCCTTGTAAACGAACAATAATTGGTACTTTAATAGCGTCTCCCATATTTTTGTAAGCGTCAACAACTCCTTGAGCTACACGGTCACATCGAACGATTCCTCCAAAAATGTTAATCAAAATAGCTTTTACATTTTGATCTTTCAAAATAATACGGAAAGCTGTTTCCACACGTTTCGCATCTGCAGTTCCACCAACGTCAAGGAAGTTTGCTGGCTCAAAACCTGCATATTTAATTAAATCCATGGTAGCCATTGCTAGTCCAGCTCCGTTTACCATACAACCTACTGTTCCGTCAAGGTCAACATAATTCAATCCTACTTCTTTTGCTTCCACTTCGATTGGATTCTCCTCACGAACATCACGCATATCAGCATATTTCTTTTGTCTGAACAAAGCGTTGTCATCTAAATTTACTTTAGCATCAACGGCAATAATTTTATTGTCAGATGTTTTCAAAACAGGGTTGATTTCAAACATAGAAGCATCACAACCAATGTAAGCATTGTATAAGGAAGCTACGAATTGTGTCATTTCTTTGAAAGCATTACCTGACAATCCTAAATTGAAAGCAATTCTTCTGGCTTGAAAACCTTGTAATCCAACAGCAGGATCAATTTCTTCGGTAAAAATTAAATGAGGGGTATGTTCTGCAACTTCTTCAATATCCATTCCACCTTCCGTAGAATACATAATCATGTTACGACCTCTACCTCTATTCAATAAAACAGACATATAAAATTCAGACGTTTCACTTTCTCCTGGATAGTAAACATCTTCAGCAATTAAAACTTTGTGTACTTTTTTCCCTTCAGCAGAAGTTTGTGGGGTTACCAATTGCATACCAATGATTTGTTCTGCAATTTCTTCAACTTGCTGTAAATTTTTAGCAAGTTTAACGCCCCCCCCTTTTCCACGACCACCTGCGTGAACTTGTGCTTTAATCACATGCCATCCTGTTCCTGTTTCCGCTGTTAACTGTTTAGCAGCAGCAACCGCTTCTTGTGGGTTGTTGGCAACATAACCACGTTGTACTTTAACACCGTAACTGGCTAATATCTCTTTTCCTTGGTATTCGTGTATATCCATAATGAAGTTTTTGGCTTTTTTAAAAGTGGTACAAAAATAACAAATTCTAACTACTTACCGAAAGTATTTTATATTTTTATTTGGTGTCTTTATAAGTGATTCTGTTTTTCTTTTGAAGCTTATAAAAAAGATCGAAAACACTCATTTCAACCATACAATTCCTCATTTTATTTTTTATTTATTGCCATTAAAATTTTGGAATCAATAGATATCAATCTAATTTAGCAGAAAATTATTAGCATGATGAAATCTAATGAATTACTTACTATAGCAGCCGAATTTGGCAGTCCGATTTATGTGTATGATGCTGCTAAAATTCAAAGTCAATATAATCGTTTAACCCGCGCATTTTCTT
>CALQBR020000026.1 GCA_943328865.2 Sphingobacterium thalpophilum | reverse complement strand
TCCGATAAAATGTTGTTGTAATATGGGATATTGTGATTGGCTTGCTGTTTTTTTTGGATCGTAAATGCTGTTGAATACTTTTGAACCTGAAAAACTTTCCGTTTCCGTTTGTATCAAGACATGACTTTCGGTTTCTTCGATGTTTGTCACTTTTTGATTCAGGAAAGTGATGTGACCGTGTTTCGAAATTAAATCAAATGCTTGGTTGTAAAAATCCAACCCTTTTACGCGGTTATATTGGTATGGCTGTAAATCCAAAACGCGACGAAAGGTTTCATTAGCAAACCAAGCCGAATCCCATTTTTTAGAAACGATATTTTGCCAATCCGCAGGGTTGGTACTCCAAAAACACCAAGTTCTATCATTGGTTTTTTTAGCATCTTCATCGATGAGTAGGATGCTTTTATCTTGAAATCTCTTGGATTCAATCATTTTACATACGGTCATTAAAGCCGATAATCCTGCACCAGTAAAAATATAATCGTAGTGTTTCATTTGTAATTTACAGTACTTCAAAAATAGTCAATTTTATAAGCCAAAATCGTTTCATTAGTTTAAAGTATAGCGCAATCCTAAGAATCCTCTAATTCCTTGATTGGCACCATAAGAGTAAGTAGGATCAAAGGTTAATCCATAGGGATTTTCATTTGTAGGGATAACATTTCCATTTGGGCCGAATACTACATTTTTGTCAAAAGGATCATCAGCTCTTGCAATTAGAAAAGGATTGTTCTTAGCTGGAGTCCAATTGAGCAAGTTTTTTACACCCAGATAAATTTCTATAGAGTCTATTTTTTTATAAGTAAACTGTATGTTTTGTATGCTGTAAGGCAACGAATAGTCACGTCTTGGATCTGTTGGACTTAACAATGGAAGGCGCATACTTCCTGTAAAGTTAGCGGTATAATCAATGCTCAAAAACCAGTTCGGGATTTCGTAACTTAATGCACCCGTAGCACTGAATTTTTCAGTAAACAAGGGGATAAATTTTCTTGAATCTTGCTTTGTTATTGGGTCAAAAAGACTGATTCCTACACTGCTTTTCAAACCAAAAGAACTGATCCAATCGATATTGGTACTAGCCCCGAGTATTCTTGAATAGCCATCTAAATTGCTATAAATAATCTCATTAGGGTTGGTGTCGTAATCAGCAATTATTTTATTCGAAAAATAAGTGTACCAATTAGTAAATTCGATATTCAAAACACCGTAATTTTCAAAATTAATTTTTTTTAGATAATTCAAGCTCACATTATACGAAGTTTCTGGATTAAGCTTTTCAGTTATCACAGTGGTTCTAGCGCCAGATAAGGACTGATGATCTTCGGAGAACAAATTCACAATTCGAAATCCAGTTCCTAAATTTAACCTTACAATGTCGTTAGAGGTAGGTTTCCATTTTAAAGCCATTCTTGGTGTAAATATATTGCCATGTTTTTCATTGTAATCATATCGTGCTCCAAGTAATAGACCTGAACTTTTCAATATTTTTAATTCATCTTGAACAAAGACACTATACAATTCAGTAGTTGAATTAGAGTTAGTTGCAGGAGTATTGTCATTGTAATAGTTAAATCTAGTGGCTGCACCCAATAATAAAGAATGGTTTTTAAGATTTTTGTCCCAAATATATTGGCCAAATGCAATTTTTTGGTTGGCTAAAAAAAGAGAATTACCATACGCCGAGTTTTGATTATGTCCAATCAATGAAAATTGAAAAAACATTTTTTCTTTCACGGGTAGTTGGTATTTTCCTAAAAATTCATAACGTGACGTGTAAATACTTTCTGCATAAATTACATCACCACCACGGTAGTTGGAGTTCCACTGCATTTCGCCTCCCCATCGGTCTTCATATAAATAACGAGCTACTAAACTCATCTCTTTATTTGATTTTCTGTAAAAATTAAATTTACTGAATATGGACACTCTGTTTTGTAAGGAAACATCGGTAAAATTATCATTATTTCGATCCATTTTGTGGTTGTAATTGAAATAATTCACTCCCAAAAGCAAATCGGCCTTTTTATTGAAATTTACTTTATAGCCCAAATCAACATTGCTTTCCGCCCACGAAGTACTAAAAGCATCTACCGATAATTTAGGACTATTTTTCGCGTTTTTAGTGATAATGTTGATAAGACCACCCACGGCCTCACTACCATACAAGCTAGAGGCAGCTCCTTTTACAATTTCAATTCGATCGATTAGGGAGTTCGGAATACCAGACAAACCATAAACGGAACCCAGAGCACTAACAATGGGCATTCCATCAATAGTGACCATAGTGTAGGGGCCATCTAAACCATTAATTCGGATATCGCCGGTATTGCAAACGCTACAATTGTTTTGAGGACGAACTCCATTGACATTTTGTAAAGCATCAAATATGTTACTGGTAGGATTTTGTTTTAAAAATTTAGCAGATAAGATTTCTACCGGAACTGAATTTTCTAATCTTCGCACCGCTTTCATCGTTCCCGAAACTACCACTTCGTCTAATAGATTGCTCTCATTTGTTAAATGGATGTTTACTTTTACGCTATCCTTGTCGTTTATGAAAAGCGTTTGCTTTTTTGTTTGGTACTCTTTTGCTGTGACTTGTAAAGTATATTTTCCTTTAGGGATGTTAGTTAAGACATATTTACCCTCAGCATCCGATGTGGTTTTATAGGGAGTTCCAAATAATTCGATTTTAGCCTTTTCAATTAGTTTTTCTTGGGATTGTATCGTCCCGTGAATAATTACTGCTTCCTGAGAAAAGGAAGGATTAATCAAAAAAAGAAGTAGGGATAAATATAAATATTTCATTTGTTTAAAAATAATTTTAGACAAAGCTAAAAAATTATAATAATTAAATTAAAAAGCATATTAGGTTTTAATAATTAAAGTTTGTTGTATTATCTGAAAAATATATAATATTTAGATATTCTGAATTTAAATTATCTATAACGATAATAAGACTTTTAACTTTTAGACTAACTTCAGTTCTATTCTTCAATTTCAACAAAATTTTTGTCGGTTTCATAAAGGACAACTTTAAGAATACAATCGGTTGGTAATTTTATTTTTAGTAAACCATGAATAATCCAACCAAGATTCTCGGTAGAGACCATCGTATTTTGGAATTCAGGACAGTCTAAATTGAGATTTTTGTGATCAAATCGGTCTTCAATTTCTTCTTTTATGATTTTTCCTAAGGTTAGTAAATTCATCACAAAACCGGTATCAGGATTGATTTCTCCAGTAATTTTCACAACCAATCTATAATTATGACCGTGGTAGTTTTTATTGCTACAAATTCCAAATACCTCAGTATTTTTCTCCTCTGTCCAATTAGGGTTATGCATTCTGTGACAGGCATTAAAGTGTGCTTCTCTACAAATAGTGGCTTTCATAGTAGGTTTGATTGCTAATTATCAAAAGTATCTTCGTACTCAGCTACTAATAATCCTTCAACAGGATGAAAACTAAGTTCAATTTTCTCACTTTTAAAATCAAAAATAAAATAAGACGACAAAAATTGACCTTTTACCTCTTCCAAATCTGTTTTTTGTAATGAATTTTGTATAACGGATTGCCAAATATTTGATTCGGTAACCGCTACTTTCTTCAACTTTATTTGTTGTTGAAATTCCAACTGTAAATGCTTATTATAGTGCTCAAATTCAAATTCAGTCGTAACATTTATCCCCGAATCTTCATCATTGATTTTAAAAAAAAGGGATGGATGGTCTTGAAAAACCATTTCAACTACGTCAATAAAAAAATACTCTTCTGCAGGTTTTGCGCTGTTTATCCAATAATAGTAATTCACTGCAAGCAACTTTTGGTCGTTAATGCTGTCTATCAATTGGACTTCATTCGGATTTAAATAGGATAATTTAGATGTCATATTAATCTTATTTTTTAATTATAAAATAGGGGGAATTTTAAATATTATTGACGTGAAAGATATTGGATTTTGTTAGATTTTGATTTTTTCAAATGATTTAAAATTCTTAACAATCATATTAAAGTGTTTAAAACGCGCACTACTTTTTATAAATTCTACTTTCAACTTTGATTCAAACATTTTTCACAGGTGCCCTCAATTAGTAAATTAATAGCCTCCGTCTTTTTATTTCCTAACTTTTCCAAGTATTCTTTAGGTAAATCAGGAAGCGTGACTACATTTTCACAATGATTACATTTAAAATGAGAATCGCCATTACAACCCGGCTTATGGCGGTTAAATACAAACATAGTTATCCCAGAGGCATTATGAAATTTTTCTAAAATCGCCTTTTCAGAAAATGTTTTTAAGCTTCTGTAAATACTAGAACGATCGTGTATTAAGTTAAATTTTTTTTCTAAATCAGATAACGCAAATGCTTTTTCTGAAGAAATAAAAGCCAATAAAATGTCCACTCTATTTTGAGTTACTTTCAGACTGTTCTTTTTAAGTAATTGAATTACAGAATTAATCATGTTAAATCAACTTAAAAAAATCATTTCTGATTTGAGCATCCTTAAATTGTCCTCCAAACTCTATAGTGGTTGTTTTACTAGAGAGGTCATTTACACCACGACTAGAAACACACAAATGTTCAGCTACTACAACTACAATTACATCCTCTGTTTGTAAGGCGGATTTCAGTTCGTTAAAAATTTGCATAGTCATTCTCTCTTGTACTTGTGGCCTACGACCGTAATATTGTACAACTCTATTAATTTTTGACAATCCAATGACTTTACCTGATGAGATATAACCCACATGCGCTTTTCCTATAATAGGTAAAAAATGGTGTTCGCAAGAAGAGTTAAATGTAATGTCGCTTTCAACTAACATTTTATTATACTCATATTTGTTGTCAAATACAGATAAGGATGGTTTGTTTCTGGGATCTAAACCTGAAAACAGCTCTTTCACATACATTTTTGCCACCCGATATGGTGTACCGCTTAAGCTATCATCATCTAAATCAAGTCCTAAGGTTTCCATTATGCCTTTATAATGTTCTTGAATGATTGCAATTTTTTCATTGTCTGACTTTTCAAAAGCATCTTTGCGAAGTGGTGTTTCTATAGCGGTTCCAATATGATTGTCACCCGTGATCTCAAATCTTTCGTAATTTTCCATTTCCTTTTTTTTCTTTTTTAAATATTTTTTTTAGGTACAGGGTTATAGCCATGAGTTCCCCATGGTTGATATTTACACATTCTTTTCATTCCTAAATAGATTCCTTTTAAGGATCCCTATTCCTGAATTGCTTGAATCATATAATGAGAACAACTGGGGTTCGTGACGACAGTTATTTCCTAACAAGGGAGATACAATTATCTGATACAATTTTACCAAAGTAATAGCCGTTTTACTT
Source organism: Sphingobacterium thalpophilum (assembly GCA_943328865.2). Classification (GTDB taxonomy): domain Bacteria; phylum Bacteroidota; class Bacteroidia; order Flavobacteriales; family Flavobacteriaceae; genus Flavobacterium. The sequence goes on along the minus strand of CALQBR020000026.1, from coordinate 4,046 downwards.
ATCATGATTACGATTCTTTATTCAACAATATACAGCATCATATTCACTTGATTCATCTTTAGATGGGTTCAAAATGAAATTAATTAACACCTTTTATTATTAATTGAATCTAAGCTTTCTTATAGCATTGCTTGTTAAAATTATATTTTAATTTCATTTTTAAGTGTGGCAATAAACTCAGACACTAAAATCATTCCTTTGTCACCTTCACCATGTTTTCGTATGGAAACCTTATTTTCTGCAGACTCTATCTCTCCAACAATAAGCATATAAGGAGTTTTTTGAATTTCTGCATCCCGAATTTTACGTCCTATTTTTTCCTCTCGTTCATCAACCTCAATTTGTAAATCTAAGGTTTCATTAATTTCATTGGCTATTTGCTGGCAATATGGAATGTATTTGCTGGAAATGGGCAATATTGTTACTTTATTAGGTGCCAGCCACACCGGAAAATTGCCCCCATTATTTTCAATAAGTAAGGCAATAAATCGTTCCATAGAACCAAATAATGCTCGATGAATCATAATAGGTCTATGAGGTGCATTGTCAGCCCCTATATAAGTAAGGTTGAAGTTCTCAGGCATCATATAATCAACTTGAATAGTGCCGATTTGCCATTTTCTACCAATAGCATCTCGCACCATAAAATCAAGCTTCGGGCCGTAAAAAGCGGCTTCTCCCTCTTTAGTAGTGGTTTTCATTCCTCTTTCTTGTGTGGCTTCAACTATCGCATTCTCAGCTAAAATCCACATTTCGTCTGTACCCAAATATTTTTCTTTATGATTTGGATCACGTAACGAAATTTGAGTTTGGAATTCATTAAACCCTAATTTGGTATAAACCAAGTTAACTAAATCCACCACCTTTAAGAATTCGTCTTTAAGTTGATCGGGGCGACAAAAAAGGTGCGCATCATCTTGAGTAAACCCTCTAACTCGAGTTAATCCATGTAATTCACCACTTTGTTCGTATCGGTACACGGTTCCAAATTCGGCATATTTTATGGGCATTTCCTTATAACTTTTGGGTTTTGCGTCAAATATTTTACAATGGTGCGGACAGTTCATGGGTTTTAAGAAAAATTCTTCGCCCTCTGCAGGGGTTTTAATAGGCTGAAAAGCATCTTGTCCGTACTTCGCATAATGGCCTGAAGTAATATAGAGTTCTTTTTTACCAATGTGCGGACTAGCAACATGTTGATATCCAGCTCTAGTTTGAATCTTCTTGAGAAAACCAATCAAATTCTGACGTAATGCTTCTCCTTTTGGCGCCCATAAAGGCAAGCCCATACCTACCTCTTCATCAAAGTAAAACAAATCCAGCTCTTTCCCGAGTTTGCGATGATCTCGTTGTTTTTCTTTTTCTAACGCTTCTAGATAGGTTTCTAATTCTGCTTTTTTGGGAAACGAAATCCCATATATTCGGGTAAGCATTTTGTTGTTTTCGTTGGCACGCCAATAAGCACCAGAAGTTGACGTTATTTTTATCGCCTTGATGATGGAGGTTTCTGGAATATGTGGTCCTGCACATAAATCGACAAAATTACCCGTCTCATAAAAGGTTATCTTTTCATCCGATAACCCTTCTATTAGTTCAAGTTTATAAGGATTGTGATTCTTGGTGTAAAATGCAATTGCTTCTTCTTTAGTAATTAGTTTTCTTTTGTTACCCAGTTTTTGCTTTGCTAATTCGAGCATTTTATTTTCTACGGCTATAAAATCATTAGCGGAAAATTTGTAGTCTCCAAAATCAGCATCATAATAAAATCCGTTTTCAATAGCCGGTCCGGTGCCTAAAAGGACCTCTGGATACAATGACTGAAGCGCCGCTCCTAATAGGTGTGCTGTGGTATGCCAAAAAGCATTCTTGCCACTTTCATCATTCCAGGTCAGTAAATTAACTTTTGCATCGTTTGGAATAGGGGTGTTATGGTCAATAATTTCGTCATTCACCTCAGCTACAAGTACTTCTTTAGCCAATGAATGGCTTATGGATTGGGCCACATCGAGAATGGAAATGGATTCGCTTTCGAAAGTTTTAGATGTTCCCGAAGGCAGAAATATTGTTTTCATATTGATTACATTTTATGGGTCGCTTTTAAGTTAATTAAGAAGCTAATTTTATGTTAGTTCCTTTTACAATCCTCTTTATGGTATTGTCTGTTATTTCTTTTCCTATAAATACCAACTGACTCTTGCCAATTATAATCTTATTTTTTGGAGAAATGGTTACTGTTTTTCCTACAGTTTGCACCAAGAAAACTTGTTTGGACTCATTTAATACATTGCCTTTAATCCTATAAATCTGATGGTAGTACAAAAACAGGTGTCTGAATAACTCGTATTTTAGTTTTTGAATGTCAAATAAATCATCGGTTTCATATAAGACCGTTTTTATTTTATGGCCAACTTCAATATTTTGAGGACCATTGGAATGGATTACCTTATCTGCATTTATTGTTTTTAGATAAGCCCAATCTAAAAAACCATCGGTAGAAAGGTGAATTTTTGCGAAAGGGTTCATTGCCCGCACCTCTTTTTTAATGACTTCAATCAGTATTGAATTTTTATCAGTTCCCTTATTTATTAGAATACAGTCTGCTGCTACTATTTGTTTCGTGATTACAGCATTCGTTTCTCTATAAGAGAAGAAATTTTCAGCATCAATAACCGTAATTATCTTTTTTAAACTGAAAATAGGATGCATATAAAGCGGCGTAAAGTTTGCAGCTATTTCGCCGGCATCCGCAATTCCCGTTGTTTCTATAAAAATGTTTTTAGGCTTATTTGTTAATGAGCTAATATCATTCAACGTTTCGAGCAATTGGTTGTTTATTGAACAACAAATACAGCCATTGGTAAGCTCAAAAACCGATTCGTAGTTTTCATTTACTAAGGTGGCATCTATATTAATCTTTCCAAACTCATTCTCTATTACAACGTTTCTTGAAAGTTGAAATTGTTTGAGTAAGTGGTTTAATAGTGTTGTTTTTCCAGCACCTAGAAAGCCTGTAATGATATAGACGTTAATTCTTTTTTCTTGTTCTTTCATCTGAATATCATGCGCATTTATTGTTTAGAGTGTGATCTATAGTTTAAAATGTGGCCTATAATCATGGTAAGTCCACCTATAAGTACCATTTGGTTGTTGATCTTCCACATGATTTCAATAAAGACTCCAATGATAACGAGGCAGATGGCCGTTGTGAGTATGATTTTTACGGTATTCGTGGTCTCAGTTCGAACTATTTTAGAAACCACAAACATTCCGATGCAAGCGAAACCAACATCAATCCAGTGATTATTCTGAAACGCAAAGGGTAAAATGCTCAAAACAGGAAAAAGTAAACAGTGAATCATGCACAAACCAGCACTGGAAATTCCTAATATGTCTAAAACGGAAGTTGATTTTTTTTTCATTTTTACTTGATCTACTTAATGCAATTAAGTTGCAAATATACTATTATTATTATAAACGCAACATTGTTGCGTTAGTATTTGATTGTATTCTACTGAGTTTTTATTTATTCTTTGTTGTTTTTTCTTTTATCGCTTCTCTTTTTCCATTCGTGCCTATGAAAAAGGGTCAATTGTACTGATTTACAGTGTTAATTTGAGCATTAAAGGCAGAAAACAGAATTAAAATGGACCCCAAATTGTACCCAGTTCTTGTATCTGCCTTTTCAAGATAGCGCGCTTAGAATTTAGACGCGCCTAAAAAATATTTTTTTAAATTAAAAAAATGATATATTTGTTTTAAAATCTGAACCTTATGACGAATTCTTTAGAAGAAGTTAACCAGTCCGTAACGACTCAGGACAAAAAATCGGTTTTTAAAAAAATACTTGCTTTTTTTGGTCCGGCTTATTTGATTAGTGTTGGTTATATGGATCCTGGAAATTGGGCCACCGATATTGCCGGAGGAAGTCAATTTGGCTACGCCTTACTGTGGGTTCTATTAATGAGTAACCTTATGGCTTTACTACTCCAAAGTTTAAGTGCTCGTTTAGGAATTGTTACCCAACGCGATTTGGCACAAGCCTCTCG
>CALQBR020000025.1 GCA_943328865.2 Sphingobacterium thalpophilum | reverse complement strand
TTTGACATTGTTGTCAAACAAGTAATTATACACAAATTGGTAGACGGTGTTTTTTATTCGAGTATTATTTGCGAAAGAGACAAAATAGAAGAGATTATTGATGCCCGAACTTCAGATGCTATCGCCTTGGCTTTGCGATTCAACGCACCTATATTTACCTATAAAAATATTTTAGACAAAGCAGGAATTTATTTAAAATCTAATCCTTTGGAACTCGATAAAAACTCTCAAGAAATTGACGATGTACTTTCTAATCCAGAAACATTTGGCTTAGAAGAAAGCAATCAATCTGGCGGAACCTACACCAAGCACAGCATGTCAGAACTGACAGAACTATTAGACACTGCCGTCGAGCACGAAGACTATGAGAAAGCCGCTAAGATTAGAGACGAAATATCTAAGAGAGAGTCATAGTAATCTAATCAATTAAAAAAAATCAAAATCTCTATTCCCTGAATTAGCAACAATGAAACAATATTTAGATTTAGTCCAGCATGTTTTAGACAATGGAACTCAAAAAGGGGATCGAACAGGAACGGGAACCAAAAGTGTTTTTGGATATCAGTTGCGTTTTGATTTAAATGAAGGATTCCCTATGGTTACGACCAAAAAGCTACACTTAAAATCCATTATTTATGAACTGTTATGGTTCTTAAAAGGGGAAACAAATATTGCTTATTTAAAAGAAAATGGGGTTAAAATCTGGGACGATTGGGCAGATGAAAATGGAGATTTAGGCCCAGTATATGGTCACCAATGGAGAAATTGGAATAGTGAAGAAATTGACCAAATTACTGAATTAATTGACACCTTAAAAAATAATCCGAATAGTCGCAGAATGTTAGTTTCTGCTTGGAATCCTAGCGTTTTACCTGATACCTCTAAGTCTTTTGCAGAAAATGTGGCCAACGGAAAGGCTGCTTTACCTCCTTGTCATGCTTTTTTTCAATTTTATGTAGCTGATGGGAAACTCTCTTGCCAATTGTACCAAAGGAGCGCTGATATTTTCTTAGGCGTTCCATTTAACATAGCTTCTTATGCTTTATTCACAATGATGATCGCTCAAGTATGTGATCTACAAGTTGGGGAATTCATCCATACTTTTGGAGACGCGCATATTTACAACAACCATTTTAAACAATTAGAATTGCAGTTGAGTAGAGAACCGAAACCATTACCTAAAATGATTTTAAATCCAGCAATTAAAAATATTTTTGACTTTAAATTCGAAGATTTCAAACTTGAAGGCTACGATCCGCATCCACATATCAAAGGTGATGTGGCAGTTTAAAACTAGTTGGTCTATTGTATTGCCATTAATCATAATTAATTATTTATTATGATTGTGAAATCAATAACTGTTTTTGTATTGCGAAATCAAGGACCCATTAATAGCAAGTAAATAAATAAAGTAAAAGATAACAAATAGATTCAATTAAATCTGCAATTACTGAGAACAGTAAATAAAATCGGTATTGACAGACATAAATAAACAAAATAAATGACCACCTTAATTGCGGCTGCGGCTGAAAACAATGCCCTTGGGAAAGATAATCAATTGGTTTGGCATTTGCCCGATGATTTCAAGCGCTTTAAACAATTGACCTCAGGGCATCACATTATCATGGGAAGAAAAACATTCGAAAGTTTCCCAAAACCCTTACCAAACAGAATCCATGTGGTCATTACAAGACAAAAGAATTACGCGCCAGAGGGCTGTATCGTGGTAAACAGCATGGAGAAAGCCATTGAAATATGTCCAGAAAATGAAGTTATTTACATCATTGGCGGAGGAGAAATCTACAATTTAGGAATGCCTTTTGCCAATAAAATAGAATTAACTAGAGTGCATGATACCTTTGATGCAGATGCTTTTTTTCCAGAAATTAATTCAAACGAATGGGATTTAGTGACTCAAGAATTCCATCCAAAAGACGAAAGACATCATTTTGATTTTAGTTTCCAAACATACCTTAAAAGAAAGTAGCCATTCCTTAATATAGCTCCTCTAAGACAATCAATCATAATTTAAATTAGTGAGCGTCATTTGATTCTAATCTTGGTAATTCCAATTCTGTAATTTCAAAACAAGATGAATTATACCTCCGAGCGGAATTATACCTTAATATTGTTTGTCTATATTTGCAAAAAAATAATTCAATGCAAGAAGAAGTTACGCCTTATAAAAATTCTTCCTTAGGAAAAAAAGAACAGGTCGCCCAAATGTTCGACAATATTTCTGGTAATTATGACGGATTGAACCGTGTAATTTCATTCGGAATAGACGTTAGCTGGCGTAAAAAAGTATTGCAATTAGTAGCCAATACCCATCCTAAAACTATTCTTGATATCGCTACAGGTACTGGTGATTTAGCTATTTTAATGACCAAAACCAATGCCGAAAAAATTATCGGCTTAGACATCTCGGCAGGGATGTTGGATATTGGTAGAAAAAAAATTGAGAATCGCAAACTTTCCGATAAAATTGAAATGATACTAGCCGATTCAGAAAGCATGCCTTTTGACAACAACACCTTTGATGCGATTACCGTAGCTTTTGGAGTTCGCAACTTTGAAAATTTAGAAAAAGGACTCTCTGAAATTTTACGCGTTTTAAAGCCTAATGGTATTTTTGTGATTTTAGAAACTTCCATTCCTGAGAAAACCCCATACAAACAAGGCTATACCTTCTACTCTAAAAACATACTTCCTGTAATCGGAAAATTATTCTCAAAAGACAATGTTGCTTATCAATATTTATCAGAATCAGCTTCGGCTTTTCCTTATGGCGAGGCTTTGAACGACATTTTGAGAAAAACAGGTTTCACATCCGTTATTGCTAAACCGCAAACATTTGGAGTAGCTACTATTTATTCAGCTTCAAAGCAATAAGATGAAATCAAAAACAACGAATTTTTCAATAAAATGAAATTTAGTAAACATCTATATAGTTGAACAAAACGAAGTGAGCTCAAATAAACAGAAATCAATCCGAACTATTGAACTAGCCAAGCATCCCAAACAACTTCTATGAGAAATAAAATTTCACAACTATGAAAAATTTAGCCACGTTTATTTTATTGTTACTGACATTCAATGGTCATGCTCAATCACAGAACATTTTTGGCAAAGATCCACTTATCAATCTTGAGAATTGGGACAAACAACGAGTGTATTGGGGATTTTTCCTCGGAATGAACTCGTATGATTTTAAAATTAATTATAAAAGCTATACTCCAAATCAGAAAGACATTTTAGCCGAAACAACCACAGGATTCAACGTGGGTTTGGTTGGTGATTTGAGGTTACATGAATATATAAACTTGCGATTTGAGCCAGGACTGTATTACACCCAAAGAAATCTTACTTTCCCTAATTTTATCAAAGAATTCGATGCTTATCGGGAAGTGCGATCGACTTATATACATTTTCCCTTATTGCTCAAATTTTCTTCGTTAAGAACTGGAAACATAAGACCTTTTTTAGTAGGCGGCTTCTCTTCGACCTTAAACTTAGGTAGTAATTCTACCTCAAAAGACGACAACTCACAACAACGTTTTAGAATGAAGCCTTGGACAACGAATTACGAACTTGGTTTGGGAATTGATTTTTACTTTGAATATTTTAAATTTTCGCCTTCAATTAGAGGTGTTTTTGGTCTTACAGATGAGCTTATTAGAGATAATGCCCCAAATAGTCCTTGGACCTCTAATATTGAATCTATGAAAACAAGGGCTGTTTTAATTAATTTCACCTTTCATTAAATAACGATTCCATTAATTTACTCTTCTGAATTCACTCAAAATAATGGCTGTCGCTGTGGCAACATTCAAGCTTTCGGTTTGTTGTAATTCGCCAAATCTCGGTATAGTCAATCTGTTTTTGATGCTTTTTTCAATTTTTTGACTAATTCCATTGGCCTCATTCCCCATAACAATAATTCCTTCTTTAGGTAAATTTTCACCATAAATATTCTTTCCCTCCATAAAAGTTCCAAAGACAGGTAAAGTGGTTTTTCCAATAAAATCATTTAAATCCAAATAGTTTACCGTAACCCTAGCTATTGATCCCATAGTGGCTTGAATCACTTTTGGATTATAGAGATCAACAGTTTGCTCCGAACAAACTAGCTGTGAAATACCAAACCAATCACACAATCGCAAAATAGTTCCCAAATTCCCTGGATCGCGAATATCGTCAAGCGCAAGCATTAATCCTTCTTCAAAAATCGGCTTATCTTTTGGTATTTTAAAAATCGCAAGGCAATTATTAGGGGTATTCAAAGCACTGATTTTCCTAAGATCACTTTCTGAAATAATCGTTTTTTTCTCTGTATTTACTTCTTCAAAAAGAGTTTCAGTCAGGTATAAATGTTCCAATTCGAGCTTCGATTGCAATAATTCACTTATCACTTTAACGCCTTCCGCAACAAATAATTGATGTAAAGAGCGGAATTTTTTCTGCTGCAAACTCGTTATTAATTTTATTTGGTTTTTACTAACCATAGAAATAATGTACTTTTGAATTAAATATTCCACATCACTTGAGAAACATTGCTACAAAAATATCATTATTTATTCTAATAGGAATTATTATCTCTGCTTGTAACACCCTAAAGAGAGTTCCAGATGGAAAACAACTATTGACCAAGAATACCATATTGGTAAATGGAAAAAAAGAGAATAATGAAATTATAGCTGACCAATTATATCAAAACCCTAATAGTTCTATTTTAGGATACCGATTGCGACTTAACCTTTTTAATCTGGCAAAAAATAATCCAGATTCTGTATACCAATCAAAGTTCATTAAGAACGCTGAAAAGTATAAGCGGAAAGCAAAATGGCTATCCAAGAAACAGGTGGACCGTTTGGGTAAATCTTTTTGGTACTTTGGACTTCACAATTTCCTTAAAAAAACAGGCGAACCTCCAGTGATTATTGACGAGAGAAGCACTCAGAAATCGACCCAAAGATTAAAATACCATTATTTTAACCAAGGGTATTTTAGCACTAAAATAAACTATCGAATTGACTCTATCAATGAAAAAAAAGGGAAAATAGCGTATGTCATCTCAACAGGCAAACCTTTCGTTTTTGATACAATCCGAACCAAAATAAGCACCCCTAGCTTAGACTCCATTTATCAAGTTAAAAAGACCGCTACTTTTTTAAAAACGGAAAGCCTTTATAAAAAGGAAGCTATTGATGCCGAAAGGAACAGAATTACAAATGATTTCAGAAATAATGGGGTTTTTCATTTTCAACAAAATTTTATCAATTACAATATTGACACCCTAAATTCAAAAAATAAAGTAAACATTGACTTAATTATTGATAATTTCTCATTTAGAGAAGGTGATTCTACCAAATCAATACCTTTCAAGATTTATAAAATTAGTGAGGTCAACATTTTTACCGATAATAAAGGTAAAAAAAATGACAGTATTACTTACAACCACTTTAACTTGTTCAGTTCTAAAAAACTGAAGTATCGCCCAAAAGCCATCACAGATGCTATTTTTATTACAAAAGGAAGTCTTTTTTCTGACATTAAAACAAATCTAACATCAAGTTATTTAAGTAATTTGAGGGTTTTTAACTATCCTACTATTCAATATACTGTAGATTCAAGAGATAGTATTTCCAATTCGCTTATCACTAATATTTATTTAAATCCTAGAGAATCTTATAAATTTGGTGCTGGAGTAGATTTCACGCATTCCAATATTCAGGATTTTGGTATTTCCGGAAACACTTCCCTTTCTATACGAAACATTTTCAGAGGGGCTGAAACATTAGAAATTGCCGCTCGAGGAAATATTGGGTCTTCTAAATATTTGGCCAATCCAAATGATACTTTTTTCAATACCTCAGAATATGGTCTCGATATGAAATTAAATTTTCCAAGGCTGTTTTTCCCTTTAAATATTGATAAAATCATTCCTAAAAACATGATTCCATCCACTAGTTTAAATTTAGGATATGCAAAACAAGAAAATATTGGTCTTGACAAAGAGAATTTCACCACTTCTTTAAACTACAATTGGATTCCGAAGAAAAACAGCACCTCGCGATTTGATCTTTTAAACATTCAATATGTAAAAAATGTAAATACGAGAAACTACTTTAACGTATATCAATCTTCTTACAGCGTATTGAATAAACTGGCTCAAAATCCGACCTACTCGGTGAATCCTTCCTACTTTAATGATAAAAATAATTTGATTATAGAGAGTGGTACAAATGGCTTTATCTATGATGTTTTAGGAACTACACCCACTATTTTCCCTAATGCAACCGATTATAAGACCATTAAAAGTATTGAAGAAAGAAGAAACCGACTAACCGACAATAATTTAATCGTATCTTCCAGTTATGCCTATTCCAAAACTTCAAAAACTGATTTTCGGGATAATGAATTCTATGCCTTAAAAACAAAAATTGAATCCGCAGGAAATATTTTATCTTTATTATCAGGAGTTACAAACCAAATAACCAACCAAAATGGAGTTAAATCAGTGTTTGACATAGCATATTCGCAATATATAAAAAGTGAGATTGAGTATATCGAACATTGGGATTTGAGAAGAAAAAGAATACTTGCGATAAGAGGATTTGCAGGTATAGCAATCCCTTATGAAAATTCAAGCAACATCCCTTTCTCTAGAAGTTATTTCGCAGGAGGTTCTAATGACAATAGAGGTTGGAAATCCTATGGTCTAGGACCAGGAAGTAGTGGAGGGATTAACGATTTTAATGAAGCCAATATGAAACTGGCTTTTAGTACAGAACTGAGATTTAATCTTTTTGGTGATTTAAATGGCGCATTATTCATTGACATAGGAAACATTTGGAATGTTTTGGATAATGTTGAAGATGAGAGATATGTTTTTTCAAGCTTAAAATCAATCAAAAATAGCGCCATCGGATCTGGTTTTGGATTCAGGTATGATTTTAACTTTTTTGTATTGCGTTTGGATATGGGCTTCAAAACCTACAATCCTGCAGAAGAAACAAACAAAAGATGGTTTAGAGAATATAATTTTGCCCACTCAGTCTTAAATATTGGAATTAATTATCCTTTCTAATTTTATAAATTATTAATTTTGTAATCATTTTTTAACTTTTAAACAAACACACAATGGCGCACAATATAAAACCAGGGGTTGCCACTGGAGATCAAGTTCAGGAAATTTTTTTATATGCTAAAGAAAAAGGATTTGCGCTTCCTGCAATTAATGTTACAGGTTCAAGCACTGTAAATAGTGTGATGGAAACTGCTGCCAAACTAAATGCCCCAGTTATAATTCAGTTCTCAAATGGCGGTTGTTTATTTAATGCTGGAAAAGGATTGTCTAATGAGAACGAAAAAGCCGCTATTTTAGGTGGTATTGCTGGTGCAAAACACATTCATACTTTAGCCGAAGCCTATGGCGCAACTGTAATTTTACACACCGATCATTGTGCTAAAAAATTATTACCTTGGATTGATGGTTTATTAGAGGCTAGCGAAAAACACTTTGCCGAAACTGGAAAACCACTTTACAGCTCACACATGATTGATTTATCGGAAGAACCAATCGAAGAAAACATTGAACTTTGCAAAACGTATTTAAAACGAATGAGCAAAATAGGAATGACATTAGAAATTGAACTTGGAATAACAGGCGGAGAAGAAGATGGAGTCGATAATACCGATGTTGACAGTTCAAAACTATACACCCAGCCAAGCGAAGTAGCCTATGCCTATGAAGAGTTAATGAAAATTAGCCCGCGATTTACCATTGCCGCTTCTTTTGGAAATGTACATGGGGTATACAAACCAGGCAATGTAAAATTGACACCAAAAATATTGAAGAATTCTCAAGAATATGTAAAGCAAAAATTCAATACAGAAAACAATCCAGTAGATTTTGTGTTCCACGGCGGTTCAGGCTCAACAATAGAAGAAATTAGAGAAGCCATCGGTTATGGAGTTATTAAAATGAACATCGATACCGATTTACAATTTGCTTACACTGAAGGCACCCGAGATTATATTCTGAAAAATGTAGATTATTTAAAGACCCAAATTGGAAATCCAGAAGGTGATGATCAACCTAATAAAAAATATTACGATCCAAGAAAATGGATTCGCGAAGGAGAGTTGACTTTCAATACCAGATTAGCAAAGGCTTTTGCTGATTTAAATAACGTGAATACCTTATAAATCCGAATTTTGAATTATTTAGAACAAACTTATAATTCCTAATTTACAATTCTAAATTTAAAGATATGGCTTGGTTTAAAAGAACAGAAAAAGGAATTACCACAGCAACAGAGGACAAAAAAGATGTTCCTAAAGGATTGTGGTATAAATCTCCAACAGGAAAAATTATTGATGCTGACGAGTTAGCTAGAAACCTATGGGTAAGTCCAGAAGATGGTTTCCATGTTCGAATTGGAAGTAAAGAATATTTTGAAATTTTATTTGACGACAATGAATTCAAAGAGCTCGATTCGAATATGACCTCAAAAGATCCCTTGCATTTTGTAGATACTAAAAAGTATGCCGATCGTTTGAAGGACGCAATGGAAAAAAGCGAATTAAAAGATGCGGTTCGAACAGGTGTTGGCAAATCAAAAGGAAAAGATTTAGTGGTTTGTTGTATGGATTTTGCCTTTATTGGCGGCTCGATGGGAGCTGTTGTAGGTGAAAAAATTGCCCGTGGTATTGATTATTCTATCAAAAACAATATTCCATTTGTGATGATCTCCAAATCAGGTGGGGCTAGAATGATGGAAGCAGCATACTCGTTGATGCAATTAGCGAAAACATCAGTAAAATTAGCCCAATTGGCTGAAGCAAAAATTCCGTATATTTCATTGTGTACTGATCCAACAACTGGAGGAACTACAGCATCGTATGCCATGCTTGGCGATGTCAACATTTCTGAACCTGGTGCTTTAATCGGTTTTGCAGGACCTAGAGTAGTAAAAGACACTACTGGTAAAGATTTGCCAGAAGGTTTTCAAACGGCAGAATTTGTTTTAGAACACGGTTTCTTGGATTTTATAACCCCTAGAAAAGAATTGAAAGACAAGATTAATTTATATATTGATTTAATTGAAAATAATCCTATCCGATAAATGATCAAATCCCGAGAAAATTCTCGGGATTTTTTTTGATCAATAAGTCATGCTTATTCCATTTCGAAATATAATGGTATGAATCTTTATTGGCTTTTAAACAACAATATGATAATTCTACAGAGTAATAACCATTTATAAAAGCCAATCCATTTACATTCCTGTGCGAATAGCTTCCACGGGATCTAATTTAGAAGCTGTAATAGCAGGCAGAATTCCGGCTATTAAACCAATTAAAGCAGCTAAGCAAGTTCCTAAAAGTACATTTGCTATTCCTAAAATAAATTCAAATTCCAGTATATTGGTCAAAACAATAGAAATAATCCAGACCAATACTAATCCTATCGCGCCTCCAATAACCGCCAAAATGACTGCCTCGAACAAAAATTGAAATAAAATAAATCTATTTTTAGCGCCTAATGATTTTTGAATTCCTATTAAATTGGTACGCTCTTTTACCGAAACAAACATAATATTGGCAATTCCAAAACCAC
>CALQBR020000024.1 GCA_943328865.2 Sphingobacterium thalpophilum | reverse complement strand
GCAAAAGGGATTATCAATAACAGCCACTATCAAAATTGGGTTTTAGAAAATCCAAAAACGGATGAAATTCTAATTGATGCCAAGAGAATAGAAAATGTACCCGGAACGCACAGCGTTATATATCACTCCGAAGTGGATTCAATCGAAATCAAACATATCGCTCACAATCGAGAAGGATTTGCCTTAGGGTCAGTAATCGCTGCAGAATGGCTTTTGGGTAAAAAAGGGATTTTCACGATGAAAGACGTATTAAATTTAAAAGAGTAACTTGTAGTATTTTCGAGATAGCAATAACAAAATTAACAAACAATAAAATCAACCTATTATGACACTATACCAATGGCTTGTATTTTTCTTAGTAATTCAAATCGTACACTGTTTAGGGACTTGGAAACTATATGAAGCGGCAGGAAGAAAAAGATGGGAAGCAGTCCTTCCAATCTATAATGCTATTGTGTTAATGAAAATAATCAATAGACCAACTTGGTGGACGATTTTATTGTTTGTCCCTGTGGTAAACCTGATTCTGTTTCCAGTGGTATGGGTTGAAACATTGAGAAGTTTTGGAAAAAATAGCACTTTAGACACCGTTTTAGGGATTGCTACGCTAGGACTTTATATTTATTATATCAATTACACCCAATCTTTAAACCATATTCCCAATAGGAGTTTAATTCCAACAAATAAGACCGCTGACACAATCAGTTCGGTTCTTTTTGCTATTGTCGTAGCCACATTAGTTCATGGTTATGTGATGCAACCCTATAATATCCCGACGGCCTCTTTGGAAAAATCATTATTGGTAGGTGATTTCTTATTTGTAAGTAAGTTTCATTATGGTGCTAGAACTCCAATGACCCCAATTGCAGCCCCTATGGTTCATGATACTTTGCCTTTGCTAAAGAAAAAGTCTTATTTAAGCTTCCCACAATTGCCTTATTTTAGATTCCTGTCTATGCAAGAAGTCAATCGAACTGATATTGTCGTTTTTAACTGGCCTGCGGATACCGTTAAGTTTTTTGGCGATAGAAATACCATTGGTTTGCGAAAACCAATTGACAAGAAATCGAATTATGTAAAAAGATGTGTCGGAATTCCTGGAGATAGCTTGTCAATAAAAGACGGAATCGTTTACATCAATGGAAAAATAATGCCGATGCCTGAAAGAGCAAAGCCGCAATATTCTTATAGCGTTACTACCGATGGTTCTGGATTTGATCCGAATTACATCATCAATGAGTTACAAATTACAGATCCTATTTATGTTGACGAAAGAACGCCAAACACGTTTCATTTTAATGCATTGACCGAAGAATCTGCGAATCGATTACAACAAAATCCAGCGGTTAAAAGCGTTGTTCGCAATATAGCCCATGAAGCAGAACCTGCTATTTTTCCTCATACTAGAAACTGGAACATCGATAATTTTGGTCCCATATACATTCCGCAAAAAGGAAAAACAGTATCTCTAACAACTGAAACATTGCCTTTCTATAAAACCATCATTGTCGAATATGAAAAGAATGATTTAAAAGTAAATGGCGAGGAGATTAGAATCAATGGTCAAATTGCAACAAGCTACACCTTCAAACAAGATTACTATTGGATGATGGGTGACAACAGACACAATTCTGAAGACAGCCGTTATTGGGGTTATGTGCCAGAAAATCACATTGTAGGAAAACCGGTATTTATTTGGTTGAGTTTAGATCCAAATGGCAAAGGACTCAATAAAATTCGTTGGGATCGCGTTTTTACTACCGTGAGCGGTGATGGACAACCAGAATCTTATTTTAAATATTTCCTGATTGCATTGGCCTTGTATTTTGGGGTTACCTATTTCCTTGATAAGAGAAAAAAAGCGAATAGTTAAATTAAATATTTAAAGTGTAATTCAAATGGACATTCTTTTACACCCAACCTACTTCCCTTCTATCAGTCATTTTGTGGCGATGGCACAGGCTGACACTATTACTTTTGAAATGGAAGATAATTTTCAGAAACAAACCAATAGGAATAGAACCTACATTTATAGTCCTAATGGGATTCAGATGTTAAATATTCCGGTAAAACACAGCAGGGAAAAACATCAGAAAACAAAAGAGGTCAAGTTAGAAACCGCATTTGATTGGCAAAAACAACATTTCAAATCATTGGAAGCAGCTTATCGTACTTCTCCTTTTTTTGAATATTTTGAAGATGCGCTACAACCGATATTCCAAAAAAAACATACTTTTTTAATGGATTTGAATTTTGAAACCATGGAAATTGTTTCAAAGTGTTTGGCAATGAAAATGGAATTCAAAACCACTAACGAATATTTTCACGAATCCCCCAATTTTTCAGACTTTAGGGCTTTGGCAAACGGAAAAAAAGATGGGTCTCTATTTGAAAATTACACACAGGTTTTTGAAGAAAAAAAAGGTTTTTTAAACAATCTAAGCACTTTAGATTTACTCTTTAATGAAGGTCGTTTTGCTTTGGATTATCTAAAACAACAAAAAATTATTCCATCGCTAATCGGGCAATAACAGGATAATGATCGGAGTTAATAAACTCTGGAAAACTCTCCGAACTCTTTACTTTAATACTGCTATCTGTAAATATATAGTCAATTCGAGCGGGATAATATTTGAAACTATAAGTTGGCGCAAAGCCACTTCCGGCTTCTTCAAAACTATCATTTAGATCGCCTTTTATAATTCGGTATACATACGAAAAAGCACTGTTATTCATATCCCCACAGATGATAATAGGAAATTCGCATTCCTTTTTATGGTTCATGATAATCTCCGCTTGCTGCTGCTGTTTCTTAAAGGCTTTACTCATTCTTTTAATTACCATTTGTGATTTCTCTTGATTGATCCCATCAATATTTTCAGAAATTTCATTTACATCTGGTGATATTTTTATAGACTGTAAGTGGATATTATAGATCCTAAGAATATCTTTTCCTCTTTTTATATCTGCAAAAATGGCGTTGTTATTTGAATTCGGAAATACAATATTTCCCTCATCAATAATCGGATATTTTGAAAAAATAGCCTGACCGGTTTTGATTTTATCTCCTTGCATAAAAATAAATTTATAAGGATATATTTTCAAATCTATGTTGGCGGCAGAAGAATACTCTTGAATACAAAGAATATCTGGATTTTGATCGTTTATAAAAGTTCTGATTTCATGCGGCACATAATCATCGTTTAGCCATCTGAATAAATTAAACAACCGAACATTATAGCTCATTACCACGAAATCTTTTTCTTCCTTTGGTAAATCCGGAGCGGAAAATTTATAGAATTTATTAATAAAAGTAACTCCAATTAACAAGACCAACCCTGACAGAAAAATTTGCCTTTTAAATTGCATGCCCCAATAAATAAAAAACAAACCATTGACAATTAAAAACAAGGGTAAAATCAAAGTCAAAACTGATAGAAGGGGAAATAATTTTGGCGCAAGAAAAGGCAACGCGTAAGCAATAAAAGTCAATACGGTCAAAATCGTATTAAAAAAAAGCATTACTTTATTAAACCAAGAAAGGTTTTTCATCTATATCGTTTTATTTCCCTGATTGAAACAGGAATTCTTTTTCGTCTTTAGTCAAACTATCATAACCCGACTGACTAATTTTATCCAAAATCTCATCAATTTGTTGTTGCTGTTTGTCTTTTTGAATAATTTTTGAGGTTCTTTTTACTGGTGGTGATGTAAAATTGCGATGTACCTTTTTGAATGGGGTGGCTTTTTTGTTACCAAAAACATTCGCTAGTGCGTCTACAATAACAGAAAACCAGCCACAAATATCTATTCCTCTTTTCAATTGGCTAATGTACAAATACCCAAAAAAAGCACCCCCCAAGTGAGCCAAATGACCACCCGTATTATTCATTGGCAATTGAATTAAATCAACCCCAATTAAAATTAAAGCAATGTGCCACAACTTGACATTCCCCAAAAGCAACAAGCGAATCTCCATAAAAGGAGAATAGGCAACGGTAGCGAAAAGAATAGCCATAATAGCTGCTGAGGCACCCACTAAAGAAGTGTTGACATGAATTAATACTGGTATAAACCGATACCCGATTATATATATCATTCCTGAAAAAATAGCACTTACAAAATACAAACTCAAGAATTGTTTCGGTGTAAAAAAGACTAAAAATAATCTTCCGGCAAAATTGAGCATCAACAGATTAAATAGAAGGTGAAAAATTCCGAAGTGAAAAAAGGCATACGAAATAATAGACCAAGGTTTCCATAACAAATCAACTGGATTAGAAGATAAACTTACAAAAGACAGAAAATCAATAGAAATATGAAACAAGGACAACAATCCGAAGACAATACTCGGAATTGCAAAGAAAGCGATGTTCCAAAATATTAATTTTGTAACAACCCCACCAATTCTAAATTGCATTTTTAAGTCTTCTAGTATACTCATCTCTTATTGTTTGTATATCCTACATTTTAATAATTACAATCTTAATCCCAACGATTGGAATAAAACTGATTTTTCTTCCAATACCACATCATTAAAAACCCAACCAATGCACCACCAACATGAGCAAAATGAGCAATTCCATCACCAAAAATAGAGAAACCGGTAACTCCAGAGAACAAGTCTAATCCGACAATTACCGGTACGAAATATTTGGCTTTAATTGGAACAGGAATAAACATAAACGCCAACTCTGCATTTGGAAATAAAAAGGCAAAAGCAACCAAAACCCCGTAAATAGCTCCTGAAGCACCTACTGCGGGAGTGGAATAAGCCCCTATAAAACTGGTAAAATCAGATGGCGATAATATTTCTTGCCATCTGGAATCGAATTTTCCTTGGCTTAAAACCTGCATGATTTCAGATTCAGCCATTCCGTTGGCAACTAAAGTGCTTAAACTATCATGAAAAAAATAGTAATTGGATGCAAAATGAATTAATGCCGCTCCTAATCCACAAGAAATAAAGAAAAAAAGGAATTTTCTACTGCCCCAAATTTGTTCCAAAGTAGTTCCAAAAGAATATAATGCAAACATATTAAAGAATATATGCATCAAATCGCCATGCATAAACATGTGGGATAACAGTTGCCAATACTGAAAATCAGGATTTTCAGGATAATATAAAGACAAGAATTTATAGGCTACCTCCCCTACTACTTGCGTGCCTCCAAAAAAGATTATATTAATAATGATTAATTGCTTAACCGTTTCGGTCATATTTCTCATAAAGCAAATTTTTTATCTAAATCTTCCACCCGCATGGTGATGAAAGTAGGTTTTTGAAAAGGGGAAACATTGGGTTCTTTACAAGCAAAAAGGCCATTAACCAAATTTTCTTGCTCTTTTTCTGTTAAATAAGTACCTGTTTTTACCGCCAAACTTTTAGCCATCGACTTGGCAATACTATCATTCTGACTAAAACTACTTTCGGGAATTCCGTCTTGTAAATCGCTTAACAATTGCTCCAATACAATCGAAGCTTCACTCTCATTGACATTCACGGGCAACCCTGAAATCACCACATGATCATCATTCGTTGTCTCAAAAACAAAACCAGTGTTGACCAATGCCATTTGTAACTCGGAAATTAATTTCATTTCATTGGTCGAGAAAAACAAATTTAAAGGAAACAACAATTGTTGACTCGAGGCTTGGTGAACGGTCATATTGGTCAGGAATAGCTCATACAAAATACGCTGATGCGCCCGTTGTTGATCGACAATAACGATTCCCGATTTTATCGGATTGACAATATATTTTTTATGAATTTGATACGTTCTATTGGTCTTTTGTTCAACTTGGTCGTCATTAAATAGAGAACCGGTTACTTCTTCGCTTTCAAACTCAACCTCCTTATCATTAGAAAGAAAATCCATATCCTGTTTTAATCCTACATACAAACCTTCCCAATTAGAGGTGTTTTCAGTTCTTCTGTAGGTTGAAAAAGAAGGATTGGGTTTGTCATTGGAAAACGGATTAAAATTACCGTCTACTTGTATTAAAGGAATCGAAGCTTCTTTATTTTGGTAATCATAAGGAGTGTCTAAATTAGCATCGCGATCAAAATCCAAGACGGGTGCCACATTAAACTGACCCAAACTATGCTTTATAGCCGATCGCAAAATAGCATATAAAGCCTGTTCGTCATCAAATTTTATTTCTGTTTTGGTGGGATGAATATTGATATCAATAGCGTGAGGGGGAATGTAAAGGTTCAAAAAATAACTCGGTTGCGAACCAACCTTGAGTAAACCTTCATAAGCCGCCATAATCGCATGGTGTAAATACCCACTTTTGATAAAGCGATCATTGACAAAGAAAAACTGTTCACCTCGATTCTTCTTGGCGTATTCGGGCTTGCTTACAAAACCTTGAATGGTTACAATTTCTGTCTCTTCCATAACAGGCACTAGTTTTTCATTGGTTTTACCCGCAAAGAAGTTAACAATTCGCTGTCTGAAATTTGATTGAGGCAAATTGAACATTTCGCTACCATTATGATAAAAGGTAAAATGAATATTGGGGTGTGCCAAAGCTACCCGTTGAAATTCATCAACAATATGGCGAAATTCTACCACATCCGACTTTAAGAAATTGCGTCGAGCTGGAATATTAAAAAATAAATTTTTAACGGCAAAAGAAGTGCCTTTGGGTAAAACGGCCACATCTTGAGAAACAAATTTACTCCCTTCAATAACAATATGAGTCCCTAATTCCTCTTGATCTTGTTTGGTTTTCATTTCTACATGAGCAATAGCAGCAATGGAAGCCAAAGCTTCTCCACGAAACCCTTTGGTATGCAAGGAGAATAAATCTTCAGCCTTACGGATTTTAGAGGTGGCGTGACGCTCAAAACACAAACGCGCATCGGTAACACTCATTCCCAAACCATTATCAATTACCTGAACAAGGGATTTTCCTGCTTCTTTAATGAGTAGTTTAACATCTGTTGCTTTGGCATCGACTGCATTTTCTAGCAATTCTTTGACCACAGAAGCAGGTCGCTGTACCACTTCTCCAGCGGCAATCTGATTGGCAACGTGATCTGGAAGTAATTGAATGATGCTCGACATTAAAAAATTGCGGTTTTAGGTAATTTACTGCCCCATTACTAAGAAAGCTTTATAGGCTCTGGAGCTAAGGCTATGAGATACAAATTTAGGGAATTTCTGTTGGTTTTCACACGAGAACCATTCATAAAAAAGAAAAAAACCTATACCATTTATGAACAGTATAGGTTTTTTGAATTATATTTTTTGTTCGTTATTGTTTTAATTCCAAAGGTAAATTCTCTATTTGTAAATTACCCTCAGCCAATAATTGTTGTTTTTGAAATTGATACCCTAACGAAGCTTCATATCTCAAATAAGCCATTTTAATAGCGGCAATAGCAGCTTCGGTTCCTTTATTCCCGTGAATGCCACCACTTCTATCTTTAGATTGTTGCTCGGTATTATCAGTCAACAAACAATAAATTACTGGAACATCTGATTGAACATTCAAATCTTTAATCCCTTGAGTAACGCCATCGCAAACAAAATCAAAATGCATAGTTTCACCTTTGATCACACATCCAATGGCGATAACCACATCCACCTTTTGGGTTTCAATCATTTTTTTAGACCCGTAAATCAGTTCAAAACTACCTGGAACACTCCAACGCACAATGTTATCGGGTGTCGCACCACAATCTAACAAGGCAGCTTCAGCACCAGCATACAATCCTTCAGTAATAGTATCATTCCATTCTGAAACAACAATTCCAAAACGAAAATTTTTCGCATTTGGAACCGTATTTTTGTTGTAATTGGATAAATTTTTATTTGCAGTTGCCATATAACTAATTGTTATTGAGCCAATCCAATCATGGCATCTATAGTAGATGCTTCTGGAGTAGCTTCGTATTTTTCTTTGATTTCAGTAAAATATTTCAATGCGTCAGCTTTATTTCCTAAAGACAAAGCAGTCTGACCTGCTTTTAACAAGAAACGTGGTGTTGTAAAATCATTGGTGTTGGCTTCAGAAGCTTTTAAATAAAAAGACAATGCTTCTTTAGGTTGGTTTTTCTCTGCGTAAGCATCTCCAATAGCACCCGTTGCCAAAGCACTTAACACCCTGTCTTTTGAGCTAAATTTCTCCAAATAAGCAATCGCTTCTGTATATTTACCCGTATTCAAGTAGGCAATTCCAGCATAATAATTAGCTAAATTTCCTGCATCCGTTCCAGCGTATTTATCAGCGATGTCAACAAAACCAAATTTACCTTCAGAACCTTTTAAAGCTAGAGTATATAAAGAGTCACTTTTTACCCCATCGGCTGCTTTTTGAAAATTTTGTTGCGCCACAAACATTTGAGCTGCACCATCTTCTTCTTTAGGCTCAGTCACAAATTTTTGAAACAAAACATAACCCACAGTCACTAATGCAATAGCGGCTACCACACCAAAAATCACTTTCTGGTTTCTAGCAACCCATTCTTCTGTTTTGGAAGCGGTTTCATCTAAAGAATTAAAAACCCCGGCTGTAGTACTGTCTTTTTCATCAATTACTACTTCTTCAACAAGATCAGCTTCTGTTTTTTCTACTTTTTCTTTTGGAGTTTTATAACCTCTTTTATTGTACGTTGCCATTTAAATTTATTATTTGTGAGTGGCAAAAATAAAATTTTTATTCAAATCTAAAAGGCCTTTTTATCGATATTTTTCAATAATTTGCACACGTTACAAAAAAAAGATATTTAAAATCCAAAGTTCTCACTATCAGTAAGCCTTGTCAATGTATTTAAAAAAGATTTCTTTATTCAATTATAAAAATTTTTCTGAAGCCAATTTCGATTTTGACTGTAAAATCAATTGTTTTGTCGGCAAAAATGGAATTGGCAAAACCAATGTGCTTGACGCCATCTATCATTTAGCCTATGGCAAAAGTTATTTTAACCCTTTAGCAGTTCAAAACATCAAACATGGAGAAGAGTTTTTTGTAATTGATGGGGAATTTGAAAAAAACGAGCGAACCGAACAAATTGTTTGTAGTCTAAAAAAAGGGCAAAAGAAAATTCTAAAACGCAATGCAAAACAATATGACAAGTTTTCAGATCATATTGGTTTTATCCCTTTGGTGATTATCTCACCTGCCGATAGGGATTTGATTGTGGAAGGAAGCGAAACCAGACGGAAATTTATGGACAGCGTCATTTCACAACTCAATGCCCATTACTTGCAACAACTTATTCAATATCAAAAAATCCTAAATCAACGCAATGCCTTGTTGAAGTATTTTGCGTTAAACCATGTTTTCGAGATAGATACTTTATCCATTTATAATGAGCAACTCGATACTTTGGGACAAACTATTTTTGAAACGCGAAAGAAATTTATAGCCGATTTCATTCCTATTTTCAACAAACACCACCAAGCCATTACAGGATCAGCGGAAACCGTACAATTGATATATGAAAGTCAACTATTAGAAAAAGAATTACTGAAGCTTTTAGAAGAAAACATCAATAAAGACCGTGCATTACATTACACTAGCGTAGGCATTCACAAAGACGATTTATCGTTTGAAATTGACCACTATCCCATTAGAAAATTTGGCTCTCAAGGCCAACAAAAATCCTTTTTAATTGCCTTAAAACTAGCCCAATTTGAGTTTGTAAAAAAACAATCCGGACAAAAACCAATCTTACTTTTCGATGATGTTTTTGACAAATT
>CALQBR020000023.1 GCA_943328865.2 Sphingobacterium thalpophilum | reverse complement strand
TCCACCGCCATTGTCTCTCAGGTCGATAATTAAGTTTTTTGATTTATACCAGTCGATTTTACTAAAACTTTCTTTGTAAAAAGTCCTGAAATCCCCTTCCATAAAACTACGTATTTTCATTATGGCGATACTGCTGTCTTTTTCTATAAATCTCAGGTTTCGATTATAGATCTTCGTATTAACGTCATATCCAAAGATACTTTTTTGCTTCTCATCGGCTTTTATTTTTGCCTTTTCGAAAGCATTTAATTTCTTTTTTGACTGTTTTTTATTGGTATCAGTTGTATCAATCACTTTTCGTTTTATGGATACTGTTTTTAAAGTATCCTGGTATTTAAAATGATAACAAATGCTATCCAATATGCCATTCTCGAAAGTATAGAAAGTCGAAAATTTTCTAGAAGCCGCATTTCTTTTATAAGTTTGATTAAATCCATCTGAAGCAAACCATTTGTTGTATTTCATTAAAAGGTCTTGGGTTTGAATGCCATTGATAGCCACCACTTCGGTTCCTATTTTTATTGATTTATCATAGGATTTATTTCTTACCACATAAAGCTTATTGTCAAATAGTTCAAAATCAAATTGGGAAAATGGACCATTTCCTTTTTTTGTGATGACCTGAGTTTCTTGCCTTGTAAATATTTTTTGTGGGGGACTCACAAATAAATGGCCTTGACGCACATTAGCAATTACTGGACTTAATTTTTGGTAAAATTCAAAACTAGTTAGAGGTTTGGTGATGGTCGTTTTAAGACTGTCAAATTTATAATCTAAGTCTTCTTTACTGATGTACCAATATAGTTTGGGATGCAATTGCTGTAATTTAATGTAGATAAAATCTACATCAGAATGTAAGTCTTTTTCAGGTATTAAATCATTTAAATGATTATTATGACTCTTTATCGTGGTGCATTGAATCAGCAGCACAGCAGTAATAACAAGCATTACTACTTTTTTCATTTTATAGCGTATAAAATAGCATGCGTATGAATAATAGGTCACTATAGATTGTAGTATTTAGTATGGGACTATTTAAACCTGAATCACACCCAAATTAAATTTCTTCTCAATAGGCGAGTGGTTGGCGGCTTCAATCCCCATAGAAATCCAAGTACGCGTATCTAATGGGTCGATAATCGCATCCGTCCACAATCGGGATGCGGCATAATAAGGCGAAACTTGTTCGTCGTAACGGGCTTTTATTTTATTGAATAACTCCGCTTCTTTGGCTTCGTCAATGATTTCTCCTTTTGCTTTTAGCGAAGAGGCTTCAATTTGTGCCAATACTTTTGCTGCTTGTGTACCGCCCATTACGGCTAATTCGGCACTTGGCCAAGCAAAAATTAATCGGGGATCATAGGCTTTTCCACACATGGCATAATTTCCTGCGCCATACGAATTACCTACAATTACGGTGAATTTTGGAACTACAGAATTACTGACGGCATTTACCATTTTAGCACCGTCTTTAATGATTCCCCCATGTTCTGATTTTGAACCTACCATAAATCCAGTAACGTCTTGAACAAACACTAATGGAATTTTCTTTTGGTTGCAATTGGCAATAAATCGGGTGGCTTTATCAGCTGAATCCGAGTAAATCGCACCACCAAATTGCATTTCGCCCTTGGCGGTTTTTACTACTTTTCGTTGGTTGGCCACAATTCCTACTGCCCATCCGTCAATACGGGCATAAGCAGTGATTAGGGTTTTTCCATAATCGCCTTTATACTCGTCAAATTCAGAATTATCGACCAAACGTTTTATAAGATCGTACATGTCATATTGCTCATTTCTTGCCTTCGGTAAAATGCCATAAATTTCATTTTCATCTAAAGCGGGTTTTTCGGCTTTTATGCGGTTGTAACCTGCATTGTCGAAATCACCAATTTTTCCAACGATATTTTTAATACGATCTAAGGCGTCTTTGTCATCTTTAGCCTTATAATCGGTCACTCCTGAAATTTCGCAATGGGTAGTAGCTCCACCCAATGTTTCGTTATCTATCGTTTCTCCAATAGCTGCTTTTACTAAATAACTACCTGCTAAAAAGATACTGCCTGTTTTGTCTACAATCATTGCTTCGTCACTCATAATCGGAAGATAAGCACCACCAGCGACACAGCTTCCCATCACGGCCGCAATTTGTGTAATTCCCATACTACTCATCACCGCATTATTTCTAAAGATGCGTCCAAAATGTTCTTTGTCCGGGAAAATTTCATCTTGTAAAGGCAAATAAACCCCTGCAGAATCCACTAAATAAATAATAGGAAGCCTGTTTTCAATGGCAATTTCTTGAGCGCGTAAGTTCTTTTTTCCCGTAATAGGAAACCAAGCACCCGCCTTAACCGTAGCATCATTGGCTACCACAATGCATTGTTTACCTTTAATGAATCCTATTTTAATAACTACCCCACCAGAAGGACAACCTCCATGCTCGGCGTACATACCTTCTCCAACAAAAGCGCCAATTTCAATACTTTTGGCTTTGGCATCAAGCAAATAATCAATACGCTCGCGCGCCGTCATTTTACCCTCACTGTGTAATTTCTCAATTCGTTTTTCCCCGCCACCGAGTTTGACCTTCGCTAATTTTTGTTTTAAATCAGATAATAAAAGTCTGTTGTAATCTTCGTTTTTGTTGAAGTTTAAGTCCATATTGCAGCAATTGTAGATTTGATAATTGGTAATTGATCCCTATCAATTTAAGGATGCTAAATTATGAAAATGATTTTAATAAGGAATAGGGTATTGGTGCAATGATAACCTTTAAAGTAAAAAAATGATTTTTCAACGCGTATTTTGTGCTAAATTAATGTTAGCTTAACATTGAAACAATACATTTGCGTCGGTAAAATTATGTAATTATGACACTAAATAGTATTTTTCAATTTTTTGTTCCCAAAGATAAAAAATTCTTTCCCTTATTTGAGCAAGCCTCATTGAATTTAATTTTAATGGCTGAGACCTTACATGAAGCTGTAAATGTTCCTAAAGAGGAAAGAGAGGAATATTACAAGAAAATTGAAGAATTAGAAGCTAATATTGAGGAAATAACACAACAAACTAATCTTGAGTTAAGTCGAAATTTCATTACCCCATTTGACAGGGAAGACATCTATGCTTTGATTAAATCAATGGATGATGTGGCAGATTATTTGTATGGTGCCTCCAGCAGAATGCGTTTGTATCACGTGGAGAAAATTACAAAATCAATCCGAAAATTAACAGAAATTAATGTAGAAGCTTGTCAACAAATAGGTTTAGCAATCATAGAATTAAAAGATTTAAAAAATCTTAATTTAATTACGGATGCTTGTAAAATAATCAACAAATTAGAAAGCAAAGCGGATATTGTGTTTGATAAAGCCGTTTCTGATATTTTTGAAAACGAGATGGATGCAAAAAATATTATTAAATACAAAGAAGTTTTATCTTCTCTAGAAACAGCTTCTGATAAATGTAAAAATGTTGCAAGTATTTTGGAGTCTATAACCGTAAAACATTCTTAAAAAAGAATTCGTTCACAGAAATTATATTTTATGGAATTTACTTTACTTATACTGATAATAGTATTGGCTTTAATTTTTGATTATATAAATGGTTTTCATGATGCTGCCAATGCCATTGCTACTATTGTAGCTACAAAAGTACTATCTCCTTTTCAAGCGGTTATTTGGGCTGCTTTTTTTAATTTCTTGGCTTTTTGGGTTTTTGGCTTTGGTGTTGCAGATACGGTTGCCAAAACAGCCAATACAATGGATATTAATTTGGTCGTAATTCTCGCGGGTATAATTGCTGCTATTAGTTGGAACTTATTGACTTGGTGGCTAGGAATCCCTTCGAGTTCTTCACATACTTTAATTGGTGGTTTTGCAGGTGCAGCGATTGCCCATGCAGGTTTTGGAGTGGTCAATTGGTTTAAAGAAGGTAAAGATGGTGGAATTCCTTCAGGAGTTTTAATTATTGTCGCTTTCATTATATTAGCACCATTGTTAGGGGCTTTAATATCGTATATTATTTCTATTTGGCTTTTGAACGCTTCCAAAAAAAGTATTTATCCAAAGTTATTTACTCTGGGTTTAATGGCATTAACAATTTGGTTTGTGGAGCGCCAGATGATTTATTATGATCAAATTATAGCCAAAGGCGAACCTCGTTTTGTTGGCTCTCCTTTTTGGAGTGTCGCTTTAGAGGCGCATAATATAAAATGGTTTTTGGTAGCATTCATTGTTTTATCCGTTTGCTTATTTTGCTTAATATTTAGTAGTTTAAATTTAAACCAAGCGACTAAATGGTTAAAAAAGATGCAACTTCTATCTTCTGCTGCCTTCAGTTTAGGTCATGGTGGAAATGATTCCCAAAAAGTAATGGGTATTATTGCAGCTGCTGTTGCGGTTTATATTCATACTAGTGGCGTTGCTCAAGAGAGTTTACCAGATTGGTTAGATGTTGTCCTTCCCAAAGAAGATGGTACTTTTAAAATGCCATCATGGATTCCATTAGCTTGTTATTCTGCAATTGCTTTAGGAACATTAAGTGGAGGTTGGAAAATTGTGAAAACCATGGGGTCAAAAATCACAAAAGTAACTTCCTTTGAGGGTGTTGCCGCTGAAACTGCGGGTGCTTTAACATTATATTTTACAGAACATTTTAAAATACCTGTATCGACAACACATACGATTACGGGTTCAATTATTGGAGTTGGTTTAACAAAAAGGATTTCAGCCGTGCGTTGGGGAGTCACAGTAAGTTTACTTTGGGCATGGGTACTGACGATACCTGTATCAGCACTTTTTGCAGCACTAATTTACTATGCGCTTACTCTATTTCTATAAGATCATTAAAAAAAGGATAGCTAAACTATCCTTTTTTTAATTTAATAATCTAAAATCCATATCCACAGTCTTAAAATTTTAAGGTTTTTTTAAAACGAATTTAGTATTAGAAAAATATATTTTCTTATCGAATTCCTAACCTTGATTTTAATTTTAAAAATAATAAAGCAATATTGTAGGCTTCTTCAGTTGAAGTAACAACATCACCCACTGGAATTTTAAAATCCGCATATAAAGTATCTAATGAGAAAGGTTTGTCATTAATGTCTTTCCATTTTTGATACATAATTTCAACATCAATAGCTTCGTTTTTCAACCTTCCGCAATTCATTTTTTCTAGCGCTTCATTGATCATTTCAACATCATTATCAATGCGGTAACCAACCAAAATAGCATTTCCAATATACTCAATAAAAGCTTGAATTGCTTGTGGCTCTGGTAACTTAGTCTGTTTACTTTGTATTATAAATTCATTAGAAAGACCATTATCATGAAGGTATTTGTATTGTAGTAAAACTACATCAAAACTATCATTAATAACAATACAATCATTGATAACCCCAATAGAATCTAAGGATAAAATAACATCTTTCTGTATATTTAATCCTGTGTTTTCCGAACTCAAAGTCACAAATCGTTTGGTTTTGGGTTTACTTTCAAATTTAGAAAGGTATGCTTTCCAAAATTCGGGATATTCTTTGTTTATATTTTTAAGCCAGTCCAGCATAACTATGAAAATTGCGTGAGTTGAAACTTATCTTTAATTAATTCTTCTAATTCTTTAATAGGAGCAATACAATTTTTTAATTTTTCTTTGTCAGGTTTTGAAAGTTCTTCCAAATTGATAAATTGTCCCGTATTTTCATTTTTTAATCCTTCTAAAGTTCTAAACTTTGTTAGAATTAAAAAAGATTCTGCGCAATTGAGATAAATTTCAGAAAATTTGGGTTCTACCATTGCCAATTGTTTAAATCTTAAATAGGTATTATTGATTCCTTTTATGTTTTGACTCAAAATTAACAATCGCGCACCATCGATTAAAGGCATTAAAGCACGGGTTTTAATATCGAATTGATCTTTATGAGGCCCTTCTTCTTCAAGATTAAACTTTTTAAAAAAGTTCAATGGTGTTGGTTTTCTGAGCGAATCATTTCCTAAATAATCAAAAAACAACTGATTATTTTTAATCCCATTAGAAATAGTTTCTGACAATGCTTTTTCCAATTGTATTTCACCATAGGCAATTTCAAAGTCAAAGAAAATACTACAACTTTCATTTTTATTTTTACTTGGTGTTTTAATCCAAGTATCATATTGATTATTCCATTCAGAAAGCGACTTACACCAAGACATACTGCTTGCAGTATTGCCAAAAGGACAATTTTTATAACCGATGTTTTCTAAGGTTAATGTCACTTTTTTGGCTAATTTTAAAAAATAATTTTTGACATCTCGGTATTTATCCGGACGCACATCCTGAAATACTAAAAAACTATCTTGATCAGTCAACAATAATTGTTCTTTTCTTCCTTGACTGCCAATACACAACCAAGCAAATCGAGCAGGAGGGGAGCCCATTTCTAAAATAGCCAATTCAATGCAACGCCTTGCAATAGCAGAAGTAATTTCGCCTGAAATATTAAAAATATGTGGTAATGGGATGTTCTTTGTAATCGAATTTTGTACAAGTTCTGATAATTTTTCTCGGACCCCTTTTAAATCTTTTGCGTTTAATGAACGTCTGATTTCTTTTATTAAAACGCCAGGGTTATTGGCTTGTGCCACAATCAAATCATGTTCAGAAATAATACCTTTAATTTCCGATTTATCGGAGCCATCTTGGGTAACACACAAATGAGTCACGTTGTGTTTTAACATCAGTAATTGCGCTTCTGCTAAAGAGGTATTTTGTGCTACCGTAATCACAGGGGATGACATTACTTTATTAATGGTTTCGGAAATAGGAATCCGACCAGTGGCGACCATTGTTCGTAAGTTAGTATCCGTTACAATTCCAATGGGAATGTTTTTGTGTTCGACAATAATACTATTCATTAGATTATCTGTCATCAGTTGAGCAGCATCTTTGATAATAGTAGTAGCTAATGTTTTTAAAGGTGATTTATTATATAGTAAAGATTGAAAATATTGTATTTCAGCTTGTTTATCTGAATACACGACATTATCTGAAATTAATTTACCACGTTTATCTTGATCTGAAGAATTTTGTGGATTCATTGCAAAACTCTCCAAGAGAAAGTTCAATACCTCTGTATTTTGAGCAACAAAAGGTCTAAAAGCAGCAATTGGAATGGCATATAAAACACTTTCTTCACGCACTTTTGCAGTCATCATGTAATTATTCTTTGCGAAAAAAGGACGCAAACCAAAAATATCACCTGTATGGCATTTGTTCAATAAGGTTTCTTCAGCATCAGAAATAATTGACAAATTAATCACTCCTGAAGCAACAACATAAAAACTATCATGAAGTGGGTCATTAATTTGAAATAACGTTTTGTTTTTCTCTAAATTAATTACACGAATACTCATGGAAATAACAATCAAATCTGGATAAGTTAAATTGTTAAATGGCGGATATTCCTTTAAAAAATCAGCCAGACGAGAAGCAATTAGATTCATAAGTATTGATATATAAGAAGACGAGTAAATTTAAGATTATTTATGAATTCTCACAAGAAGTAATGGATTTAATAAATTCTATTTTACATAATATAAATTATAGTTCAAATAGGATTGCATTAATTTATGGTTATGATACGTGGAATTATTTGTGCTTCTTTTTCTTAGTAATTTCAGATTGAGCAACATCTTCGACTTTATTATGTAGTAAATGATTGGCTAACATTTTTTCAATCAATTCCTCTTTGGTTAAATGATGAAAAACCGTTTTTATTTTATCTTTCAAAACCGTTGAAACATCATGATTGGGTCTGGTTTTAAAGATTTGCTTGGCCCACAAAAAAGTATTGTTTTCCTCAAGACTTATGGCATCAGGTTTTTTATATGCAACAAAATCCAATCCCAATTCCTTTTTAAAATCAGCTAATTGAGTGGTTTCTTCTTTTTGTAAAACCGTCAATGAAAGTCCTTTAGCACCCGCTCGTGCGGTTCTTCCGCTTCGGTGAACATAAGCTTCATATACATCTGGCAAATGGTAATTCACTACATAAGAGATCGCAGCTACATCAATTCCTCTTGCGGCTAAATCGGTGGCTACTAATATATTAATATGTCCTTCACGGAATTGCCCCATAATTCGATCCCGAATGGGTTGCGTCAAACTACCGTGTAATGCACCTGAGGAAAATCTATTGATAGCTAAATTCTTGGCTAATTTATTAACTGCTGCCTTTGTTTTGCAAAAAATAATGCCACGTTCTCCTTCTCTTGAAGATAAAAAATGCATTAAAACATCTAATTTTTCAATTGCATCTACTATAACATATTGATGATCAATCCCTTGATTCCCTATTGCTTTCATATCGGCACTAACTTGTGTGACGTATTTTGACATATAGTTTTGTACCAATTGCTTGATAGTACCTGGCATTGTAGCCGAAAACAAGAAAGTTCTTCTGTTTTTGGGCAACGCTGCAATAATTTCATCTAAACCCTCTTTTAAAGCTGTAATCATTTCGTCGGCTTCATCGAGAATCAGGTAGTTGGCTTTTTTGATGTTTATCGCATTGCGTTTTATCAAATCATTTAACCTTCCAGGGGTTGCAATGATAATATGTGTTGGACTTATTAACCGTTCTATTTGAGGTTTAATTGGAATTCCACCACAAGTGGCTGCAATTGATATTTCAGGCATATACTTGGCGTAGGATTCCAAATTACTGAAAATCTGATGTCCTAATTCTCTTGTAGGAACCAATATTACTGCTTGAATAGTAGGATTATTACAATCGATTAATTGCAATAAAGGCAATCCAAATGCCGCCGTTTTTCCAGTACCTGTTTTGGCCAAACCTACAAAATCGTCTGTTTTTGTTAATAGTATAGGAATTGATTTTTCTTGAATCTCAGTAGGAACTGAAATTTTCAAATCGGATAAACTTTTTAGTATTGGGGTTGAAATTCCTAAATCGGCGAATTGCATTGACATAAAATTAGTTTTGACAAAGGTAAAGAGTCTTTTGCCTTAAAAAGAATCAACGGGTAATATTTAAGCGAATTGTTTTAGATGATTGATTTAAAGTAAGTTGTATTCAAAATTATTCTTGTAAGTATTTATTTATTTCAGAAGTTAAAAAGTGTCATTTAACGGTAAAAAAATGTTATTTAACAATTTTTTGCACATCAAAAAAAAACTTAACTACTACATTTAGAGTGTTTTAAAACAAAATAGCCTCAAATAAAATACACTTATCACTTTTACCACCCCATTTACAATGAATAATTATTTTATCGCCCTTATGCTGCTTCTATCCTACTATGGAAGCGCACAAACAACATCTACGATTACTTATTATCCCACTGCAATTGTCATTAATAATCCGGAAAGGGGGTTTTATCGACATACTGAAACACATTCTTCAGGTTATACAAATTTAGACCAAAACACATTAAATGGATATCGTTCAAATAATACGACATTAATATTGAGGGTTTTTTACTTAGAAAACTTCATTAGCACACCAATATCGAGCGCTTATTTAAATGCCATGCAAGCCGATTTTAATAAAATTAGGACTGCTGGTCTAAAATGTGTGGTTCGTTTTGCTTATTCTGACAGCGAAAATTCCAAACAAAGAGATGCTTCAAAAGCCCAAATTTTATCTCATATTCTCCAATTAAAACCACTTTTGGAAACCAATTCAGATATTATCAGTGTCATGCAAGCTGGATTTATAGGCTCTTGGGGGGAATGGTATTATACGGATTACTTTGGAATCAATCCAACAGCAACAGATTATGCCAATCGCAAAGAAGTAATCGATGCGCTTCTTTCAGCATTGCCTAATTCGAGAATGATTCAGTTACGAACTCCTTTGTTGAAACAAAAAACATTTAATTCTACAACTGCTTTGACACAAAGTCAAGCGTATAATAATAGTAATATCGCTCGAGTCGGACATCATAATGACTGTTTTTTAGCAAGTCCAGACGATTTTGGAACTTATAGTAACGTCTCTTCTGAATATGCATATTTGGCTCAAGAAACTAAATATACCCCTATGGGCGGAGAAACTTGTGCCGTCAATGAACCCCGATCTGCTTGCCCTACTGCCCTTTCAGAAATGGAAAAATTCCATTGGTCTTATTTAAATTTGGACTATAATCCAAATGTTATCAGTGGATTCCAAAGTGGTGACTGTTTTAAAGATATTCAAAATAGATTGGGTTATCGTTTTGAATTGG